>NZ_RHFJ01000012.1:0-76309 GCF_003718675.1 Marichromatium sp. AB32 | reverse complement strand
GCAGCCAGCCGGCGATGCGCAGCGCCGCGGCGGCGAGTTCGCCGTGGTCGATCACCCGCTCGCCGTCGAACAGCGCCGGGCGCCCGGGCTCGCGCCGCGCGGTGGCGAAGAGCCCGGCGTGGAGCAGACGCGGGGGGAGCGCCAGCGCGGTGGCGTTGACCTCGCTGCGGACCCGACGCTGCGCCTCGGGGAGCGGCAGCATCGCCGGCTCGGACCAGGCCCGTTCGCTGCGCGCCAGGCGCGTGAGCAGCTCGGTGTAGGCCGCGAACATGGCGTCGATCATGCCCTCGGGGAACAGCGCCTCGACCGCGTCCCAGGCGAGCAGCAGGGCGCCGTCCTGTTCGTAGACCTGATGGTCGAGCCACACCTGCGGGGTCTGCGAGATCATGTAGTCGAACGCGCCGAGGGTCGCGCGGGTGTCGTCGTCGAGCAGCGGCGCGCCGAGGTTGCAGGCGAACACCACCGGGGCGGCGAAACCGTCGCCGCCACGCAGGTGGGCGAGGTCGCGCTGCACCCGCACGCCGCAATAGCCGGCGTGGGCCATGTCGGCATGGAACTGGCGCTGGACCGTCGCGGCGCGCGCGGCGAAGTCGCGCGGCGTGGCGCAGTCGACCTCGAGCAGCAGCAGGCTGGTGAAGTCGGCCACCGCCTCGGCCGCGCCGGGGAGGTCGTCGTGGCGGTCGAACAGCGGCAGGTTGAGCGAGAGCCTGGGCTCGGCGCTCCAGCGTGCGAGCACCTCGGCATAGGCGGTGGCGAGCACCAGCGCCGGGGTCAGACCGCGGGCCTGGGCGTGCTCGCCGAGGCGTCGCCAGTCGGCGACATCGAGCCAGTGCCGGCGGCGGCGGAAGCGGGGTCGGTCGATCGTCTCCGGGGCCTGGCGCAGCGGCAGTTGCGGACCGGCGGGGAGGGGCGCGGCGCGTGCCCGCCAGTAGTCGCGATCGGCCTCACGGCGCGGCGCGGCGCGCGTCTCGACCGCCGCCAGATAGTCCGCGAAGCTCCACCCGGCGGGCGCCGCCGGGGGCGCGTCCGCGGCGTAGAGCCTGGCCAGATCGCGCAGCAGGATACGCAGGCTCTCGACATCGGCCACCAGCAGGTCGAGGTCGAGATGGACCCGACCGCGACCCTCGGGCAACAGGCTCAGCGCGAGCCCCGCGACCTCGCCGCGCTCGACGGCGAGACGGCGGTGCGAGAGCGCCTCGCGGATCGTCTCCAGGCGTTGCGCGCGGCTCGCCGGGTCGAGCGTGCGCAGGTCGTGGACGGCGAGCGGCGCGCAGCCGCTCTGCGCCGCGATCCGCTGGCGTCCCTGGTCGTCGAAGCGCGCGCGCAGCATCGGGTGATGGGCGAGCAGGGCGCGCCAGGCGGCGTCGAGCCGCGCCGGGTCGAGCGCGTCGCCATCGAGTTCGAGATAGGCGTGACAGCCGACCCCGCCGAGCGGCTGGCCGTCCTGCCGACCGATCCAGTAGGCGTGCTGGACGTCGGTCAGCGCGAAGGGCGCGGCGGGGTCGTGCCCGGGCGCTGTCGGCGCCGGCGCTGTCGGCGCCGGCGCGGCGCCGAGCAGCCCCTGCCAGGCGGCGAGCGTGGGGCGCTCGATCAGCTCGGCAAAGCCGATCTCGGCGCCGGCGCGACGCCACTGGCTGACCAGCCGCATCACGTGCAGCGAGTCGAGCCCGAGCGCGATCAGGTTGTCCTCGGCGGCGACCTCGGCGGCGGGCAGCGGCAGCAGCGCGCAGACCTGCTCGCGCACCGTCTCGGGGGCGATGGCGGCGCAGGTACTCATGACGCGCGGGCCTCCTCGGGCTGGTCGTTGGCGGCCAGCGCCGGGGCGAACAGGGTGGCGCAGACCCCGGCGAGCTTCTCGCGGGTCTCCTGCAGCTCGCGCTGCGGGGTGGAGAGTGCGATCAGCCCGGCGCCGGCCTGCAACCACTGCCGACCGCCCTGCTCGTAGAAGGCGCGCAGCACCAGCGCCGCGTCGAGGGTGCCGTCGCTGTCGACGGTGAGCACCGAGCCGCTGTAGAGCCCGCGTGGCTGTGTCTCGTGACGGCCGATGGCGTCGATCGCCTCGCGCTTGGGGATGCCCGAGGCGGTGACCGCCGGGAACAGCGACTGGAAGGCGTGCCAGGGGTTGGCGCCGGGGGCGAGCCGACCGCCGGCGCGCGAGCCGAGGTGCTGTACCGAGCCGCGTCGCGCCACCGACATCAGCTCCGAGACCTGGATGGTCCGCGGGTCGCAGACCGCCTCCAGCTCCTCGAACGAGAGCTTGACCGAGATGGCGTGCTCGGCGACCTCCTTGAGATCGGTGAGCAGCTCGGCGCGCAGCGCCGACTCCTCCTCCGGGGTCTCGCCGAGCGCGCGGGTACCGGCCAGCGGCTGGGTGCTCACCCAGCCCTCGGCCGAGACCTCGAGCACCGTCTCCGGGCTGAATCCGGCGGCGCGGAAGCCCGGCCACAGCAACAGGAAGGAGCGCGCCGGGGTGTTGTTGCGTCGCCCGGCGAGATAGCTGGTGATCGGGTCGATCGGCTCGGGGATGCCGACCCGGCGCGACAGGATCACCTTCTGGTACTGGCCGTCCTGGATCTCGGCCACCGCCGCGGCGACCATCTGCTGATAGGCCTCGCCGTGCTCGTGGGCGACCGGGGCCTGGACCGCGCGCACCGGCAGGTCGGGGGTCTCGGGTCGGTCGCTGTCGAGCCGTCCGAGGGTCTCGGCGAGGGCGTCGAGGTCCTGCTGCGAGAGCCCGCGCAGCAGCGCTTCGCCCTCGCGCAGCCGGATCTCGCGCGCGGGCACCACCAGTTGCAGCAGCTCGGTGCGGGTGTCCGCGTCGGGCAGGCCGTGGAAGCGTCGCGCAAGCTCGAAGCGGGCCATGCCGTAGGCGCGCCAGCCGCTGAAGGGCAGTGCCGCGAGCGCCGCCTCGACCGCGCTGGGGAAGTCCTCGAGCGGCCAGCTCCGCGTCTCCTCGTCGTAGCGGATACGCACCCGTTCGAGGTTGAGGTCGAGGCGTGCGGCGACGCCGATGCCCAGCGACCACTCGCCGTCGCGCTCGTAGAGCGTCAGGGTGTCGTCGAGCCCGGCCTGGGCGAGACGCGTGGCCAGTTGCAGCGGGTCGCCGACGATGCGTAGCCGGTGCTCGAGATAGGCGCGCGGCGCGGGGCGCTCGGTCGCCGGTTGCAAGCGCGTGCGCAGCGCCTGTTTGTCGATCTTGCCGATCGCCGTCAGCGGCCAGCCGTCGAGGTGCTCCAGACGGTCGGGCCACTTGTGACGGGGCAGATCGCGCGCGGCGAGAAAGCGGTGGAGCGCGGCGAGATCGAGTGTCGGGTCGTCGCCGAGCACGCAGGCGCAGGCGCTCTCGCCGAGTCGTGGATCGGGCAGCGCCACCAGCGCCGCCTCGCGGATCGCCGGGTGCTCGACGAGCAGGGCCTCGATCTCGGCGGCGGCGATCTTCTCCCCGGCGCGGTTGATCTGGTCCTTGATCCGTCCCTCGACGACGAGCGCGCCCTCGGCGGTGCGTCGCACCTTGTCGCCGGAGCGGTAATAGCCATCGCTGGTGAAGGCGATGCGGTTGTGGGCCTCGGCGCGATAGTAGCCACGGATGGTATAGGGGCCGCGCACCAGCAGCTCGCCGGCCTCGCCGGGGGCGACCTCGTGACCATTCGCGTCGACGATGCGGACATCGTCGTCGGCGCACATCGGTCGCCCCTGGGTGTGCAGCACGATGCTGTCGGGATCGTCGAACCCGGTGAAGCAGAGCAGCCCCTCGGCCATGCCGAAGACCTGTTGCAGCGTGCAGCCGAGTTCGGGGCGGATGCGCGCGGCGGTCTCGGGCTCGAGCCGGGCGCCGCCGACCTGGAGCACCTGGAGGCTCGACAGATCGGTGTCGTCCCACTCGCGCGCCTGCAGCCACAGCGGCACCAGCGCCGGGACCAGCGCGGTGTGGGTGACGCGCTCGCGGGCGATCAGCGGGAAGGTCTCGTCGAAGCCCGGGGTGCGGGCGAGCACCACCCGGCCGCCGGTGCAGAAGGTGCCGAGGATGCCGGGGCTGGCGAGCGGGAAGTTGTGGGCCACCGGCAGCGCGGCGAGATAGACGCTGTCGGCGTCGAGCCCGCTGATCTCGGCGGCGCGCCGGGCGTTGTAGGCGTAGTCGACATGGGTGCGCGGGATCAGCTTGGGCACGTCGGTGGTGCCGCCGGAGAGCAGCAGCAGCGCGATCGACTCGGGGTCGGGCCGGGGCAGGTCGAGGGGCTCGGCGTCGAGCGCGGCGAAGGCGGTGTGCGGCCCGGCCTCGCCGACCACGACGATCTCCTGCAAGCTCGGCAGCCCGGCCTGGATGCGCTCGGCCAGGGCGCGATGATCGAAGCCGTGGAAGCGGTCCGGGACGACGCAGGCGACCGGCTCGGCCAGCGCGCCGAGCGCGGCCAGCTCGCGCTCGCGCAGCGCGGTCATCACCATGATCGGCACCGCGCCGAGGCGCAGCAGCGCCAGGGTGGTGAGCACCAGCGGCAGGTCGTTGGGCAGCTGTACCAGCACCCGGTCGCCGAGCGCGATGCCGCGCCCGTGCAGCGCCGCGGCGAGACGGTCGACACGGGCGTCGAGCGCGGCGTAGCTCAGGCGCGCGTCGCCGGCGATCAGCGCGGTGCGCTCGCCCTGGGTCACGGCCCAGCGGCGCAGTTGCTCGCCCAGGGTCAGCGGTTCCCAGTAGCCTTTGTCCCGATAGCTTTGCGCCGTCTCGGGCGGCCAGAACGCGAGGGTGTGGTCCATGGAGGGTCTCCGGGGTTGTCGGGCGAGAGAACGATGCGCCATCTGCACCGTGCAGGGACGGATGGCTGAAGGCTTATTTGATATCAATTATCATTTGCTATATCGGTGGCCGACTCCCCGGATCGGCAGCCGTGAACCCCGATCGGGATTCTTCCCGGCGGAGATCGGATCGGCGCTCCAGGCGCGATGTCGGATGGAGGATGACGTGAGTGTTGGATGGTGACTGGCGCGAGTGCCCCTGGTCCGGGGTCGAGTCGGTGCTGGCCGGCGGGCTGGATCGGCCCCTGGTGGTGATGGCGCCCCTGGCGCCGAGCGGCGAGGCGCTCGCGCCCTGGCTGTCGGCGGCGGAACGCGCGCGTTGCGCGCGCTATCGCCGGCCCGCCGACCGGCTGCGTTGCGCGAGCGCGCACGCGCTCAAGCGGCGGGTGCTGGCGGCGCTGCTCGGTGAGTCACCCGGGGCGTTGGCGCTGGTGTGCGAGGCCCACGGCAAGCCCGCGCTGGCGAGCGGCGCGCTCGCCTTCAACCTGTCGCACGCCGGCGACTGGGTGGCGCTCGCCTGCGACCCAAGTGGGGCGGTCGGGGTCGATCTGGAGCAACCGGCGGTGCGCCGCGGCGGTATCGCGGGGATCGCCATCGGCCACCCGGAGGATCGGCTGGTGCCGGCGCCGGTGTCGGCCGAGCAGGGCTTCTACATCGCCTGGACGCTGAAGGAGGCGATCGCCAAGGGCGTCGGTCTCGGGCTCGGGATCGAGTTCGCCGCACTGGCGCTTCGCCCCGAGGGCGACGGGCGCTATCGCTGTCGCTGGCGCGGGCGTTGCTGGCAGGCGCGCCACCGGTGTCTCGACAGCGGCGTGCATCTGGCGCTGGCCTGCGCGCGTCCCTGGACGCAGGTGGATTGGTGGCAACTGAACTGGGACGCGGCTCAGTCGGCGCCGGCGTTGCCGAGATAGTGCTTGCGGGTCTCGCTCGGCAGCACCCCGAACTGCTTGCGGAAGGCGGCGCTGAAGTGGCTGATGTTGCTGTAGCCGAGCATCAGTGCGGTCTCGGTGACGCTGTGCTGGCGCAGCAGTTGGCGGGCACGGTCCATGCGATGTTGCTGGAAGAGGGCGTAGATGCTGGTGCCGAACAGCGCCTTGAAGCCCTGCTTGAGCTTGAGCTGGTTGAGCCCGGTGTCCTGGGCCAGCTCGGCGATGGTCGGCGGTTCGCTGAGGTTGCTGAGCAGACGCTCGCGCGCGGCGAGCAGACAACGGCGCTCGCGCAGCGGGGTGCGCGGATCGCGTTCGTCGGGGGTGAGCCCGTGCAGCAGCCAGCCGAGATACTCGAGCGCGGCGGCGTGCAGCAGCAGCGGCTCGGGTTGCTGGATACGCTGGGCGAGGCGGGTGGCGGCGGCGATGGTGCGGTTGCCGGGACGGCTGGCGCGCATCAGGAAGCCCTGCGCGATCGCCTCGCTGACCTGGCCGAAGTCCTCGCCGACGAGTTCGCCGAGCAGCTCGGGGCTGAGCGCCAGATCGATCTGCTGGTACTGGGCGCCGTAACGTACCGCGAAGCGTTCGTCCGGGGCGTAGCCGATGCAGCCCTCGCCGACCTTGGGGCAGAACACCCGATCGCGCACCCGCGCCTGCGAGGCCTCGCGCAACAGACAGGTGAAGTGCACCTGGTGGCTGGTGTTGACCACCACCGCCTGGGTCTCGCGCTGTCCGTTACCGCTGTAGAGCGCGGCGGTCATCCCCGGACAGACCTCGATCGACCAGCCCTGGACGCCCGGCAGGGCCTCGTGGACCCGCGGTGCGGGTCTGGGCAGACGGTGCCCCGCCGCGGACGATGATTCCTGTAGACAAGACATTCCTCCCTCCTGAACGCAATGACCGCTGGCGTCGGTCGTGATGGGGTCGCCGACACGGGCAGCGCCCACGCGATCGCGGTGGACGGCGCGGGCACGACCCTGTTGGGGATGGGGGAGTATCGTAAACAAGAATTAATCTTATTTGCAATCCTGTTCGGCCGATGCCGCCCGGATTGTCGCGCCGTGCAGCAGCGCGGGGTCGAGCGTTTCGGTCAGGCCGGTGAGTTCGATCGTCCTGACCCCGCTGCTCGGCGCATCCTCGAGCACGATGGTCGGATCATCGCCGATGATGCGGCGGATCTCGGCATGACGCTCGACGGGCGCGCCCAGCCGTACCCGACTGAGACGGCTGGCGCCGTTGGCATGACGGATCGTCGCCGGGTGCTGGCGCGGCTGGTAGGGGCTGACCATGAAGGGCAGCGCCGGGTCGCGCGGATAGGCGAAGCTGAAGCGGGTCTCGCTTCCGTCGGCGCGACGTCGGCGCCAGCGTACCGCGCGACCGATCGGGATGCCGGCGGCGCACAGGGTCTTGCGGGTGGCGTCGAACAGCCCCGAGTCGGTGACCACGGCGAGGTCGCAGAAGCCCTCGCCGCGCGCGCTCCAGCCGATCATCCGCCGTCCCGCGCCACGCCCGGCGATCAGGTCGATCGGCCACTTGAACCAGCGGGCGTTGGCCGGGGTGGTGAGCAACTCGATCACCGGGCCGTCGCTGAACCACACATGGGCGTGCTGCGCGCGCTCGCGCGGGGTGGCGTAGTCGACCTGGAAACCGAGCCGACGGTAGTCGTCGACGGCGCGGTGCAGGTCGTTCACCCGCACCAGGACATGACTGCAACGGGTCTTCATCGCGGCTCCTCGCAAGGCTCGCCCAGCAGCGTCTCCAGCGCCACGGGGCGGGGTGGATCGGGGCGGATCAGCTCGGGGACGCCGATCCGCGAGGCAAGCTCGCGCCAGGCGAGCGAGACGTCGAGCGCCCAGCGTCCGGCACGCGCGCGTCTGCCCGGCTCGGCGATGTCGGCGCGCAGCGCATCGAGCGCATGCACCACGGCATCGGGCCAGGTGTGGGCGAAGATGTGGTGGAAGGTCGGCGTCGGCAGACCGTCGATCAGGCTGGTGCTCGGGGTGTCGAGCCGCTCGGTGCCGGGACCGGCAAGGCGCAGCCGACCGCTGGCATCGCGCGGCGCGTGCAGCCGCGCGTTCCACAGCACCGGGCCGTGGGTGTCGGCGAGGGTGAGCACGCCGCCCTCGCAGAACAGCGACACCCGGTGCATCAGCAACCCGTGGTTGTCCGGGTCCTCGGGGTGGACCTGGTTGTGCACGCGCAGCGTCACCGGCACCCCGGCGAGTTCGGCATAGAGCTGTCGGAACGGCTGACCGGGCGGCGGCGGGCAGTCGGTGAACGACCAGGGTCGCAGCCCGCCGAGGGCGTGACCGATGAGGTCGAGCAAGGGGTAGCTGACCTGGCTGTTGCAGGCGGCGTCGACACAGAGGATGCGCTGCTGGGCGCGCAGCCGCGCGGCGGTGTCGATGAACTGTCGCACCGGCGCGAGGTTGGGGTAGAGGGTGTTGACCGCATAGGCGGCGTTGCCGGCGCGCGCGGCGCGCAGGCAGGCGGTGATCTCGGTGGCGTGCACCGGGTGCTCCTGGAGGACGTGCACGCCACGGGCGAGCAGCCGCTGGGCGATCTCCGCGCCCGGCCCGCCGGTCGCCCCCGAGGGCACCACCACGCAGACGATGGCGACATCCCCGGGAATCTGCTCGGGATCGGTGTAGCAGGGCACGCCGAGCTCGCCGGCGAGCGCCCGGGAGTAGTCGCTGCCGCGGACGAGGATGCCGGCGAGGGTGTAGCGCTCGGGCGCCGAGCGCACCGCCTCGAGATAGACACGACCGAAGCCGGTGCCGGCGACCACGACCTTGGCGGGGTGGCTGGTGCTCATGCGTGGGCCTCCGTCTCGATCGCGGTCTCTCGCGCCAGCCGGGCGCGGTCGATCGCGCCCGAGGGCGTGCGCGGCAGGTGCGCGACCAGCGTCAGATCGCAGGGCGCGGAGAGTCGTGCGGCCAGGGTCGCGGCGCTCGCTGGTGCCGCTGGCCGGCGGGTGGCGAACACCCGATGACCGAGCCGATCGAGCGGGTGATCGGGACCGGGCAGCTCGCGCACCCGCTCGAGACCGGCGCCGTCGAGCACCGCGCGCCACTGCGCCAGATCGAGGAAGGTGGCGCGGGCGTCGGCGCGCGCGTCGCTCGCCTCGCTGAGCATCAGCGCCTGCGAGGCCATCACCCAATACTCCTCGCGGGTCGGCTCGGAGAGCAGCAGCCAGCCGCCGGGGGCCAGCAGCTCGCCGAGCCAGCGCACCGAGGCGTCGGTGTCGCGCGCGGCGTTGAGCACCCCGCCGGCGAGGATCAGGTCGAAGCGCGCCGCGGCCAGCCCCTGCTCGGCGGGGTCGCGGTCGATGTCGTGCAGGCCGCGCCGCACCCAGGGATAGGGCGCGAGCAGGGGGGCGGCACGATCGAGGAAGAAGGCGGAGACGTCGGTGAAACGATAGTCGACCGCGTACCCGGCGAGCGCCGGCAACACCTGCTCCGTGGTCGCGCCGGTGCCGGCGCCGACCTCGAGCACCCGCAGCGCCCGCCCGCGCGGGTGCGCGGCGGCGATGCACGCTGCCAGCTCGGCCATGGCGCGGTGCTGGTAGCGACCGACGACCGACTCGCGATAGAGCGCGGCGGCGCGCTCGGTGCGCCCCTCGGGGAAGAGCAGGTGCACCGCCCGGTGCTCGTCGCGCAGCAGCGCCGGCAGGCGCGCGGCGTTGTCGCGGGCGTAGACGATGGTCTCGGCGCTGCCGAGACAGTCGCGCCACGCCTCCTCGATCGCCGTCCAGGCGGTGGCGAGCGCCGCATCGTCGTAGGCGCTCGGCGGGCGGGTCGAGCGCAGCGCGCCTGTGGCCTCGGCGGCCAGCAGCCCTTCTGCGCGCAACACCTCGAGCCAGCGCCCGACCAGGGCGCGATGGGCGGGGGCGACCCCGGCCCGGCGCAGCACCTCGTCGGGGGCGTGGATCGTCTCGGAATCGGTGAACAGACCGCCGCGCCAGAGTGCGTTGAGCATCGAGTCGAGGGCGATCCGGGCGAGCCGCTCGGTGAGCGCGACGGCGTGATCGAGGTCGTCGGCGGTCATGCCGATGTCGATCGCCCGGTCCTCGGGCAGGGTCGGGAGGGCGGTGCGCGCCGGGGCGGGGACCGCGACCAGTCGCGGTGTCGTCCCCGGGCGCTCGAGTGCGACCGCCTCGGCCAGCTCGGGCAGGGCGCGCGCCTCGGCCTCCAGTCGCGCCGTCGGGGTGGCGATCGTCCAGCCATCGCCGGTCTCGACCAGTGACATGCAGTCGACGCCGAGCTGCTGTGGCGGCATTTGCTGGCCGGGGTCGAGAAGCGGGCAGAACAGCCGTTCGAGGGCATCGAGATCGGCCAGCACGGCGGCCGGGTGGGCCGTCAGCGCGTCGAGCCGGGTCGGCGCGATCAGCGCCTGATCGACCCGGTCGCGCTCGAGCAGTCCGAGCACGCGTGCCGGGGCGCAGTCGGCCGGCAGCAACAGTACGCAGCCGCCTTGCTGCCAGCAGGCGAGCGCGGCGGTGAGGGCGAGCGCCGCGGGCGTCTCCTGGAGCGCGAGCATGCGCGGTGCGCCGAACCAGGGGCCGGGGTGCGCGATCGCGGTGTCCGGCGGCGCTGTCTGCAGCGGCTCGATCCCGGCGAGATCGGCCGGGTCCGGGGGCGGCGGCGCCTGGGGGTCGAGTCGCAGCTCGGCGCCGAGCTGCAGACAGGCGAGCCCTGCCTGCAGGGTCAGCGCCGGGTCGTCGGGACGCCAGTGGAGACGCCGGCCGGCGCCGAGTCCGTCGGCGGCGAGCCGCGCGGCCAGCCGCTCGGCGTGTTCGAGCAGCGCGGCGCCGCTCCAGACGTGACCGTCGACGATCAGGCGCGGCGTGGTGGCGGCGGCTTCGAGCGCCGCGAACAGGGTGGATGAGCGGATCATGCGGACTCCTCGGAGGCCTGCGCGATGAACAGCCGCTGACCGGCCAGGGCCAGCGGGTCGTCCTCCTCGGGCAGGATGGAATGGATCGCCAGCCCGGCGCCTTCGAGCGCGCGGCGCCAGCCGGCGGTGTCGAGGAACACCCGTCCCTCGCGTGCGCGCTCGTCGCCGCTGCCGGGGCGCGGCGCGCCGGGTGCGGGCGAGAGCAGGAACTGCATGGCGCCGAGCGTCGCCGCGCTGTCGTCGACCGACTCGCTGAACACCAGCCAGCCGCCGGGGGCGAGCAGGGTGCGGATGTGGGTGAGGGCGCGTACCGCGTCGACGGCGTTGTGGAGCACGTTGGTGGCCAGCACCAGCGCCGCCGAGCCGGGCGCGCGGCCCTGCTCGCGCGGGTCGCGGTCGATGTCGAGCAGCGCGGTGTCGACGCCGTGACGGCGCTCCGCGGCCAGCGTGAACAGGCGCGAGACGTCGGTGAACAGATAATCCGGCGGCAGTGCGCCGAGGCGTGCGCGCACCGCCTCGGTGGTGTGTCCCAGCCCGGCGCCGAGTTCGACCACCCGGCGTGGTCGCAGCGCCACCAGCTCGGCGCAGACGGCGTTGAGCGCGGCGGTGAAGTGGTTGCGCTGATAGGCGCCGAGGTCGGCGAGATCGCCGCCGTTGCGAAACACCAGCTCGGGCAGGCCGGTGCGGTCGCGGGCGAGGTCGACGAGATGGCCGAGCGCGAGCCGGTGCAGCCCGGCCATCCCCGGCGGGAAGCCGAGCGCGGCATAGGCCGCGTCGAGCGCCTCGGTGGCGACCTCGGGCGCTGTCTCGGCGGCGCGGCGATAGCCCCGCGCGTCGTGCGCGATCAGGCCGCGCGCGGCGAGCACGGCGAGCCAGCGACCGATCAGCCAGACGTGACGCGGCGCGGCGCCGAGCGCGGCGGCGACCGCGGCGGCATCGCGCCCGGTCTCGGCGACGAGCGCGCGCTGCTCGATCAGCACCCGCAGGATCGCCGCGAGGCTGATCGCCTCGAGCCGTGCCAGCGCCGCGGCCAGGGCCTCGGGCGCGGCGGGACGGGGCATGGCGGCGATCAGCCGTTGCTGACTCGGCAACAGGGTCACAGCGCGCCCTCCTCGGTGACGGCGAGGTCCTCGACCCCGCCGTCGAGCCATTGCGGCGGCTCGATCGCGCGCTGCGCGCGCAGCCCCGCGAGCATCGCCTCGGGGTCGAGCGCGAGCGCGGCAAAGCCCGCGCCGGGGGTGAGCGCGCCGTCGACCAGCGCCCCGGTGGCGAGGGCGATCAGGGTGCCGCTGACGGTCGCGTTGCCGACCCCGTCGACCAGGGCGCAGCGGGTCAGCGCCCGTCCCGCCGGGTCGCGTCCGGCGAGTTCCACCAGCAGCTGGATGCGCGGGCGACGCCCGAGCAGGTCGAGCGCGCTGGCGCGTTCGAGCGCCGCGCGTGCCGCCTCCGGCTCCAGCGCGGGGGCGCGGTCGAAGGCGTCGAGCACCTGGGGCGCGCTGACCACGCTGAACCAGTCGCCGTGCTCCAGCCCGAGCGCGCCGGCGAGCGCCATCGCCTCCTGATCGAGATAGGGCAGCAGCGTCGCCGGGGCGTCGAAGAAGGGCAGCTCGACCGCGCTGCGCCGCGCCAGCGCGCCGCCGCGCGGTCCCGAGCGCCAGGCCGCCAGCGGCAGGCAGCCGGCGTCGGTGGCGTGGAGAAAATCGGTCGCGGCGGTGGCGGTGAAGCGGTCGAACACCCGCAGATAGCTGCGCAACCGGGTGACGCGCGCAAACCCCCGCCCCGCCAGCCAGCGTGGCAGCAACCCGGTCAACCCCGGCTGGAGCCCGGCGCCGAGCAGCGCGGTGCGCGCCGGGGCGCGCTCGAACAGCGCGGCGATCCCCGGCTCGGCGCTGGCGTCGACCAGGTCGACCCCGGCGGCGATGGCGGCGAGCGCGGCATGACGGCTGGTGTCGCGGGCCGGACCGGCGCAGTTGACCAGCACTCCGCAGTCGGCGGCGAAGGCCAGCGCCGAGGCCGGTTCGGTGAGATCGACCGCGCGGGTCTCGATGCGCGCCCCCGGCGCCCGTCGGCGCAGCTCGGCGGCCAGCGTCTCGGCGCGGCGCCGATCGCGTGCGCCGAGACGCAGGGTGTCGAGTCCGCCATCGAGCAGGACGCGCGCGGCGACGCCGCCGAGTTCGCCGCTGGCGCCGAGCAGTCCGACCCTCACTGTTGCGCTCCGAGCGCGGCGCCGAGATGGGCGAGCACCTGCTCGACGTGCGGCGGCTCGATCACGCTGAAGTGGTTGCCGGCGACGTCGATCAGCCGGAACTCGCCGAGGCAGACCTCCTGCCAGAAGGGCGCGGCGAGATGCCCGACCCCGGCGGCGATGCCGAACGACTGCTGCTCGCGGCAGCGCAGGAAGGTCATGTCGCCGACATAGGGCGGCGGGTCGAAGCGCGCCGCGCGCATGCTGTGGCGGCACACCCGGAAGAGTGCCGGGACCAGCTCGGGGCCGACCGGCAGCCCGGCCTGGGCGGCGGCGGCGCTGGCATAGCCGGCGAGCCGGGTCTCCTGGTCGATCGCCTCGCGGGCACGCACCGCCGCGGCCACCGCCTCCAGTCCGGGGTCGCCGGAGAGCGCGGCCATCGCCCCGGCCGGGACCCGGCGCTCGGGGTTGTCGGTGAGCCGGGCGATGGCGCGATGGAGCTGCTCGGGCTCGACCTGCTCGCCGAACACCGCCGCCACCGGATCGAGGTTGAGGTTGGGGACGAAGATCGCCTCGAAGGCCAGCTCCTCGTCGGTGTCGATGAACATCGGGATGCTGTCGACCAGGGTGAGGTCGACCACCTCCAGGCCCTGCTCGAAGAGCCGGCGCGCGGTCTCGGTGGCGAGCAGCCCGCCGAGGCAGTAGCCGACGAGCTGGAAGCGGGTGTGGCCGGTGGCGCGCAGCCGCGCGGCGTAATCGGCGGCGACGGTCTCGATCAGCGCCGGGGTGTCGATGGCCAGATAGCGCTCGACGTCGGCGACGGCGATGCCGACCACCGGCCCGAGCCGCTGGGCGGCGAGCCCGCGCCCGAGATGCTGGAAGTAGTCGAGGGTGCCGAGCGCGGCGTGGAACATCACCCGCAGCGGACCCGTATCACCACCGCCGAAGGACACCAGCCGGGCGTTGCTCTCGGCGCTCGCCGCCGCGCGGTCCGGCTGCGCCACCGGCGCCGCGGCCGGCTCGGCCTCGGGGCTGGCGCGCAGCGCGGCGGCGAGCGCGGCCACCGTCGGCTCGTTGAGCATCTGACGCAGCAGGGTGTCGTAGGCGAAGGGCGCGGCGGCGTCGACCTCCTCGCGCAGCCGTCCGGCGACCCGGGCGAGGATCAGCGAGTCGGCGCCGCGATCGTAGACGTTCTCCTCGGGGGCGATCCGCTCGATCCCCAGGGCATCGGCCCAGATCGCGCAGAGTTCGGTCTCGAGCGGGTCCGGCGCGCGCGCGTCGCTCGCGGCGTGCTCGTCGCCGTCGGTCAGCGGTGCCGGGCGCAGTCCGGCGAGGCGCTTGCGGTCGATCTTGCCGGTGGCGCTGAGCGGCAGACGGTCGAGGATCTGCAGGTGCGCGGGGCGCATCGGCGCCGGCAGTCGCTGGGCGAGGGTGGCGGCGAGGTCGTCGAGATCGAGGGCGCGGCGCTCGCGCTTGAAGCGCGCGGCGAACACCGCCATGCCGCGGCAGGCGAGGGGGTGGGCCGCCTCGGGCAGCTCCACGGCGAGTGCGCCGCCGCGCGACTCGATCAGCGCGCGCCAGCGCTCGCGGGAGAGGAAGCGACCGGCGCCGTCGTCCCGCGGGCTCATCATGAAGCCCTGGGTGAGCATCACGTGGGCCAGCTCCTCGGTCGGCTCGGTGAATACCAGCCAGCCGCCCGGGGCGAGCAGTTCGACGATGGCATCGAGCGCGCGCTCGGGGTCGGTGACGCTGTTGAGCATGCCGGCGCAGAGGATCAGGTCGGCGCCGTTGGGCGCCAGCCCCTGGGCGCGGAAATCACCGTCGAGGTCGAAGCGGGCGAAGCGCATCCCCGCGCGCTCGCCCCAGCGCCGCCGGGCCTCGCCGAGGAAGAAGGGGCTGATGTCGGTGAACAGATAGTCGACCGGGTAGCCCTCGAGCAGCGCCAGCACCTCGGCGGTGGTGGCGCCGGTGCCGGCGCCGAGTTCGAGGATGCGCAGCGGATGGCGCTCGTCGTGCCCGGTGACGACGCGGTTGATCAGTGCGGCGGCGGCCTGGTTGTTGTAGCGCGCGGCGAGGTCGTCGCGATAGATCGCCTGCGCGGTCTCCTGTCGCCCCTCGGGGAAGAGCAGGGCGAAGGGATCGGCGCGGTCCTCGAGCAGCGCCTGGAGCCGCTCGACATGGGCGAGGTGATAGTCGATGAAGGCCGATGAGAAGACCGCGCCGTGGTGTTCGCGCAGTCGTGTCCAGGCCGCCGGTGCGGCCGCGGCGCAGAAGGGGCGCGCGAGGCGGTAGCGCTCGGCGTCCTGAGCGCGTTCGAGCCAGCCACCGCGTTCGAGCAGGTCGAGCCAGCGGCGCGTCAGCCAGTGGTGACGCGGGGCGATGGCGGCGCGCTCGAGGATCTCGTCGAAGGCGTGCCAGCTCTCGGTGTCGGCGAACAGCCCCCGGGCGGCGAGGGCGGCGAGCATCGACTGACGCGCCGCCGCCTCGAGTTCGGCGCTGGCCTCGTCGAGTCGCGGTGGGGGCGCGCACTGACGCTCGGCGAAGCGGGCCACGGCGCGGCGCAGCGGCTCGGGATCGTCCTCGGGGGGACGCTCGACGGCGGCGCACTCGACGAAGCCGAGCAGCGCGCGCTCGCCCGCGCCGGGGTCGCTGATCACCGCCGCGGCGGCGCCGACGTCGGGATGGGCGAGCAGCGCGCTCTCGACCTCGCCGAGTTCGATGCGATGACCGCGCAGCTTCACCTGACCGTCCTCGCGACCGAGGAACTCGACCTCGCCGCCAGGGCGGTAACGCGCCAGGTCGCCGGTGCGATAGAGCCGCTGGCCGTCGCGCGGGTGAGTGATGAAGCGCGCCGCGGTCAGCTCGGCATCGCCGAGATAGCCCCGGGCAAGCCCGGCGCCGCCGAGATAGAGCTCACCCCGGGTCCACACCGGGACGTCGCGCAGCTCGGCGTCGAGCACCCGCAGCCCCTGGTTGGCCAGTGGTCGGCCGTAGGGGATGCTGGTCCAGTCGGGGTCGACCCGGGTGATGCGGTGATAGTTCGACCAGATCGCCGCCTCGGTGGCGCCGCCGAGCGAGACCAGCGCCAGATCGGGCAGCAGCCGGGCGAGCTGCTCGGGCAGGGTGATCGGGATCCAGTCGCCGGAGAGCAGCGCCAGACGCAGCGAGGGCAGGGCGCGCGGCTCGCTCTCCAGGTAACCGGCGAGCATCTGCAGCTGGGCCGGGACCGAGTTCCACAGGGTCAGCGCGTGGCGGGCGATCAGCTCGGCCCAGTGCGAGGGGTCGGCGCCGCGCGCCGGGTCGGGCAGCACCAGGGTGGCGCCGAGTCCGAGGGTGCCGAAGAGGTCGTAGACCGAGAGATCGAAGCCGAGCTGGGCGAGCCCGAGCACCCGTGCACCGGCGTCGACGCCGAAGCGGCGGTTGATGTCGTCGATGGTGTTGCAGGCGGCGCGGTGACTGATCATCACCCCCTTGGGCTCGCCGGTCGAGCCGGAGGTGTGGATCACGTAGGCGAGCGCGTCGGGGTCGCCGGCGGGACACACCGGCACCTCGGCGGCGGGCGCCAGGGTGTCGACGGCGATCTCCGTGCAACCGCTGTCGAGCGCGAGCCAGGACTGGGTGAGCACCACCCGGACCCCGGCGCGCTCGATGATCCGCGCCCGGCGCAGCGCCGGCTGGGTGATGTCGATCGGCACATAGACGGCGCCGGCGAGCAGGGCGCCGAGCACCGCGACGACCTGCTCTCGCCCCTTCTCCATCACCACCGCGACCCGCTCGCCCGGTCGACAACCGGCCGCGCGCAGCGCCTCGGCGACGGCGCCGGCGGCGCGCGTCAGGGTGGCGTAGTCGAGCGTGCCGCGGGCGTCGATCAGCGCCCTCGCCCCGGGGTGCTCGGCGGCGCGCTCGAACACCGCCTGGTGGAGCAGGCGTTCGGGCAGCGCGGCGGCGGTGTCGTTGGCCGCGCGGCGCTCCTGGCGCTGCCACTCGGGCAGCGCCACCGGGTCCTGGTCGCGCCAGCGCGCCGGCTCGGTGGCGAGCGCGCGCAGCAGGCTGGTGAAGGCGGTGAACATGTCCTCGACCATGCCCTCGGGGAAGACGCCCTGGCGCACGTCCCAGTTGATCTCCAGCCCGTCGTGATCGTCCATCACCTGGCAGTCGAGCAACACCTGCGGGGTCTGGGTGAGCCCGCGCAGGGTGCGCCGACCGCTGCGCGGCGGCTCGCCCCGGCCGAGCCCGATGGCGCTGGTGAAGACCACCGGCATCAGCGCCGCCTCGCGGCCGCGTCGGCGGGTGATCTCGCGCAGCACCTCGACGCCGGAGAACAGCCGGTGGTCGAGATCGGCGAACAGCCGCTCGCCGATCGCCGCGGCCCAGTCGTCGAACGCGCGTCCGTCGAGCGGTGCGATCTCGAGCAGGCTCACCGAGGTGAAGTCGCCGATCAGCCGCTCGACCTGCGGGTGCAGCGGCAGCCGGTTGAGCAGGGTGAGATTGAGGGAGAAGGCCTGGTGTCGGCTCCAGCGCTGGAGCACGGCGGCGTAGGCGGCGAGCACCGGGATGGTGGCGGTGGTGCCGTGTTCGGCGGCGCGGGCGCGCAGCCGCTCCCAGGTCGTCGCATCGAGCCGGGCGTGATGACGGGCGAAGCGCGCCGGACCCTCGCCGCTGTCGTGCCGGAGCGGCAGCTCGGGGGCCGGCGGCAGGGCGTCGACGCGCGCCATCCAGTACTGACGGTCGCGTTGATAGCGGGCGCTCTCGCGCATCCGTCGCTCGGCGACGAGATAGTCGCGGAAGCCGATCTCGAGCGCGGGCAGCGCCTCGCCCTCGCCGGCGAGGATGCGGTCGAGCTCGTCGAAGAGGATGCCGGCGCTGGCCCAGTCGGCGATCAGCGAGTCGAGCGAGACGTGGAGGATCTCGCCGGCCTCGGTGCGGCTCAGGCGCAGCTCGAACAGCGGCCAGCGGGTGGTCTCGTAGAGACGGTGATCGAGCGCGGCGCGGGTCTCGGCGAGGGCGTGCTTGCGCGCGGCGGTGTCGAGCGCGCGCAGGTCGTCGACCCGGAGCGCGTAGTGCGCCACGGTCTCGAGTACCCGCTGGGTGCCCTCGGGGGCGATCACCGCACGCAGCATCGGGTGACGTGCGATCAGTTGGTTCCAGGCCGTCTCGAAGCACGCCGGGTCCTCGACCCTGGGGTAGAGCACCTCGAGATAGCCGTGACAGGCCACGCCGCCGTAACCGAAGGAGTCGTGACGGCCGAGCAGATAGGCCGTCTGCACATCGGTCAGGCCGAAGGGCGCGTGGGCCTGCGCCGGGTCGGCGTCGACCTCGACCGTGGCCGGCTCGGCAAGCAGGGCGAGGAGGTCGTCGCGGTGCGCGCGCAGGTGCGCCATGCGCTCCTCGGTGAGCACGCCGCTGGGGGCACGAAAGCGCAGCTTGCCGTCCTCGGCCCAGAGCGCGACCCCGAGGGTCTCCAGTTCGGTCATCAACTCGGTGGCTTGCATGGTGGTGAATCCGCTCCTGTGATCCGGGCTCCGGGGACGCGCCGGCGATCTACTTAAGAATGTATTCGAGAATCATTATTGTTTGAGGTTAAAGGCCCGTTGCAGGACGCCGCTCACCGCAACGGGACGGCCTCTGCCCGAATCGGGATTCTCTGTGGCGCGGACGGGAAAACTTCAGATCGGGTCAGCGTGCGACCCTATGCGGGGAGCGTCGGGGCGGGGCGACTCATAGGCTGGGGGCCTCCCCGAAACCGATCAGAGGACCCCATCGATGCCCAGCGCCCAACTGTTATCCCGCCTGCTCGCCGGCGCGCTCGCGCTCACCGCCGCCACGACCCTCGCCGCCCCCACCGGCGAGGAGATCATGACCCGTGTCGATCAGCGTCCCGACGGTGAGGATCGCCGCTCGACCATGGTGATGGAGCTGATCAACAGCAACGGCAGCACCCGGGTGCGGCGGATGCTGGTGCTGTCCAAGGACGACGGGCCGGACACCCGCAAGGTGATGGCGCTGCAGTCGCCGCCCGACGTCAAGGGCACCGCCTTCCTCACCTGGGAGTACGACGACATCGCCCGCGACGACGATCGCTGGCTCTATCTGCCCGCGCTCAAGCGGGTGCGGCGGATCATGGGCGAGTCGCGCAACGACGCCTTCATGGGCTCGGACTTCACCTATGACGACCTGGGCGACCGCAGCGTCGAGGAGGACACCCATCAACTGATCGGCGAGGAACGCCTCGACGGGCACGATTGCTGGGTGGTGGAGTCGGTGCCCAAGGCCGCCGACGAGTTCTATACCCGCAAGCAGGTGTGGGTGCGCAAGGACGCCGACCTGCCGATCAAGGTCGAGTTCTACGACCACCGCGGTCTGCTCAAGGTGCTGCGGGTGCTCGAGGCGCGCCGGCAGGACGGCTTCTGGGTGCAGTTCCGCACCGAGATGCACAACGTCCAGCAGGACCACCGCACGCTGATGACCATCGAGGAGATCGCCCACGACACCGGGCTGCGCGACGCGCTCTTCGAGGTCTCGGCGATCCAGCGCGGCCATCTGCGCTGACCCCGCCGTGTCGTTCCCGTCGATGTGTCGCCGTCTCGTCGCCGTCCTGCTGTGCTGTGGCTGTCTCTCGCCGGCGGCCTCGGGCGAGCTGCTCGACACCCTGAGCTGGGACGGTTTCGTCGAGACCTATCAGGCGCTGCAGCTTGCCGCCCCCCAGGACACCCAGGGCTCGCGCGCCCGGGCGCGGCTGCGGCTCTACGCCGGCGAGGGCGATCGTCAGCTGTTCGCGCGCATCACCGCCGAGCGTGATCTCGCCTTCGAGGGCAACCGGATCGAGCTCGACGAGGGCTATCTCGATCTGGTCGGGCGCGGCTGGGACGCGCGACTCGGGCGCCAGGTGGTGATCTGGGGGCGTGCCGACGGGCTGCGTATCGTCGACCGGGTCTCGACCCTGGACAGCTCCGAGTCGCTCACCCGCGAGCTCGACGAGGTGCGGCTCGGGGTCGACGCGCTACGGCTGCGCCGGCTCGACGACTCCAGCCAGATCACGCTGATCTGGTCGCCGCGCTTTCGCCCCGGGCGCGCGCCGAGCGAGGTCTGGGCGCTGCCCGACCCGGTCCCCGAGGGGGTGGCGCGCGCGGGCGTCGAGCGTCCCGGCAGCGCCCTCGACGAGGGGGTGTTCGCCGCGCGCTGGTCCTACTACGGCGCCGGGCTCGATCTCGCCGTCTCCGTCCTCCACACCTGGGAGGACCTGCCGAGCCTCGATCGCGAGTCTGGCGCCGACGGCGCCCTCACCCTGGTGCCGCGCCACCATCGTCTGACCCTCTGGGGGCTGGAGTTCGCCCGTCCGTGGCAGAGCTTCGTGTTCCGTGGCGAGGCGGTCTACATCCAGGGGCAGCGCCTCGAGCCCGCCGACTGGCGCGACCCGCTGCGCCGCGAGGACCTGCTGCACTGGATGCTCGGGCTGGACTGGACGCCGGGCAACAACTGGACGCTGATCGCCCAGGTCTCGGACGCCTGGATCCCCGGCTATGGCCAGGGCCTGGCCAGCGAGGCCCATACCCCGGTGCTCACCCTGGGGCTGAGCGCCGATCTGCTGCGCGAGACCCTCGAATTCAGCAACCTGCTCTTCGTCCGTCCCAACGAGCAGGGCTACTACAACCGCCTCAGCCTCGATTACGCGGTCACCGATCGCTTCCACGCCGGTCTCGGGCTCGACCTGTTCGGCGGCGAGGAGGGGGCTTTCGCCTTCTACAAGGAGAACGATCAGTTATGGCTCAAGCTCAAGTACAGCTTCTGACCCGCGCCGCCACGGGGAGCGCGTCATGCTGAGGATCGAGCGCGTCAACCTCGGCTTTCGCCGGCTCACCGAGGCGTTGCTGCGCCGCCGGCTGTGGGTGCTGCTCGGCGTCGGGCTCTGTCTCGGTGCGGCGGTGTCCGGGATCGGCGGCCTGCACAGCGATGTTGACCCGGACAACTGGCTGCTCGAAGACGACGCCATGCGTCAGGACCACGACCATTTCGAGCGCATCTTCGGCAACAGCGACTATTGCGCGGTGCTGATCGAGCACGAGGACGTGTTCAGCCCCGAGGTGCTGCGCGGCATCCGCGCGCTCGGCACCGAGCTGGAGCGTCGCGTCCCCCATGCCGACGAGGTGCTGTCGCTGACCGACCTGGAGTTCATGCTCGGGAGCGAGGAGGGGCTGGAGATCACCGAGCTGGTCCCCGAGCCGGTGCCGGAGTCGGCCGCGGCGCTCGCCGAGATCCGCGCCCTGGCGATGTCGCGCCCGTCGATCCGCGATCGGCTGGTCTCGGCCGACGGCACCCAGACCTGGGTGATGCTGCGTCTCCACGGCTATGGCGAGGTCGCGCGCAGCGAGGGCCCGGACCTGCAGGTCGGGCGCAGCTGCAGCGAGATCGCCGCCCAGCCCGAGTACGCCTTCATGCGCCCGCAGGTCTCGGGGCTGCCGGCGGTCAACTACGAGAAGAAGCGGTTCTTCAACGCCGAGGCGCCGCGCCTGCTGGGGATCTCGCTGCTGGTCAGCGCGCTGATCCTGGCGGTGACGCTGCGCTCGGTGTGGGGCGTGCTCTTCCCGCTGCTCACCGCGGCGGCGGCGATGGCGATGGTGCTCGGGGTGCAGGGCCATCTCGGCGTCGGTATCGACCCCTCGCTGGTGTTCCTGCCGCTGTTTCTCGGCATGGCGGTGTCGATCGGCTACTCGATCCATGTCATCAACCACTTCCGCCGTCGCTTCCTCGTCACCGGCGCGCGCCGCGCGGCCATCCTCCACGCCCTGGAGGAGACCGGCTGGCCGTTGCTGTTCACCGCGCTGACCACGGCCGCGGCGATGCTCTCCTTCCTGCTCATCCCGCTGCAGCCGATCCACTGGATCGGCTACACCGCGGCGAGCCTGGTGCTGGTGACCTGGGCGCTGGTGGTGCTGGTGTTGCCGGTGCTGCTGAGCTTCGGTCGGGATCGCGCCCCGGCGCCGGACGCGGGTCCGGGCGATCGCCCCCGTGGGCGTGCGCTGGAGCGGCTGCTCGGCGCCTTCGGCGGCTGGGTGTTGCGCCGTCCGCGTGCGGTGATCGCCGTCTTCCTGCTGCTCACCCTGGGCTGCGTGGCCGGGCTCAGTCAGTTCCGCGTCTCGTTCGACTATCGCGAGACCATGGGGCTGCAGGTGCCCTATATCGCGCGGATGAACGCGGTGGCCGAGAGCGAGGTCGGCTCGCTCTACGCCTATGACCTGGCGATCGCCTTCGACGCCCCGGACAAGGCGCGCGAGCCGGCCAACCTCGCCAAGCTCGACCAGCTGCGCGAGGAGATCCTCGGCTTCCCGCTGACCAAGCGGGTGACCTCGCTCAACCTGGTGGTGAAGGACCTGCACCAGGCGGTGTTCGGCGGCGGCGACGCCGACTACCGGCTGCCGGAGGATCGCCAGCTGCTCGCCCAGCTGCTGTTGCTCTACGAGAACGCCGGCGGCACCGAGGCGGCGCGCTGGGTCGATTACGACTACCAGCGACTGCGGATGATGATCGAGGTCAGCGACTACGACTCGGAGGAGGCCGAGCGCGAGCTCGAGCGTATCCGCGCCCGCGCCGCCGAGTTGTTCCCCGACGCCAAGGTGTATCTGATCGGCTCGATCGCGCAGTACACCTACATGATGCACCAGGTCACCTGGGGCCAGCTCGGCTCCTTCATGGTGGCGCTGGTGATCATCGGGGGGTTGATGATGGTGGTCTTCGGCGGGGTGCGCATCGGCCTGATCGCGATGATCCCGAACGTCGCCCCGGCGCTCGCCGTCGGTGGCGCCATGGGCTGGAGCGGGATCCCGATGGACATCATGACGGTGACCATCATGCCGATGCTGCTGGGGCTGGCGGTCGACGACAGCATCCACTTCATCGCCCATGCCCGGCTCGAGCACCAGCGCACCGGTGGCGATTACGTCGAGTCGATCCGGCGTACCTTCACCAGCGTCGGCGTCGCCCTGGTGCTGACCTCGGTGGTGCTGGTGCTGAACTTCTCCGTCTATCTCGCCTCGACGGTGAACATGTTCGTCCACATGGGCGCGCTGGTGGCGCTGGGGATCGGTGCGGCGCTGCTCACCGACTTCTTCGTCACCCCGGTGCTGCTCGAGCGGCTGCGTCCCTTCGACCCCCGGTCACGCCGGGGGTGAGGGCCGGGCGGCCTCAGCGCCGCCCGGTGTAGAGCTCGGTGCCGACCGGCAGCTCGCGCACCCAGGCGCCGGCGTCGCGCAGTGGTCGGGGGAGCTTGGCCAGGGCGGTGGCCGCGGGCGTCCAGCCGGGGTAGATGCCCTCGGTGATGGCGATCCAGCCGCTGCCCGGGCCGCTGTCGATGCGCCAGGTGTCAATCCCCTGGGCGGCGAGCTGGCGCTGGAAGCGCCCGGCGCGCTCCTCGCTGAGGAAGGCGCCGAGCTGCAGGGTGTAGCGGATCTCCTTGAGCGCGACGCGCCGTCCGGGCGCGGCGGTCGGCGTCGGGGTGGTCGGCGCCGGGGTTGCTGCGAGGGGATCGTCGGGGAAGTCGGCGTCGCCGTCGTCGACGGGCGCGTCGCGTCGTGCCTCGGCCAGCTCGGCGCGGGTGGTCTCGAGCGCGTCGGTGAGTGCCCGGACCTCGGCCTGGAGCCCCGAGACCTGGGTCTCGAGCCCCTGGATGGCGCGCAGCGGCTCGTCGCTGAGCCCGGCACCGAGTCCGGCGACCGCGCCCCCCAGGTTCCACCAGGCGAGCGCGATCACCAGCACCAATACCCCGCCGAGCGCGCCGAGCGCGGCCGCGCCCTGGAGCTTGACGCGCTCGAGCTGTCTCTCCCACCATTTACGGTCGCGTGGATCGAGCCGCTGTGTCGTCGCGCTGGCCGTGCCAGACGCGCGACCGTCGGCGTCGGGCCGCGGACGTGCCCGGCTGGCGCGTGCCACGGGCTCGGGGTCCGGCTCGGGCGGTGGTGGCGGTGCGCGTCGCTCGGGCCGCGGCGGTGGCGGCGCGGGCGCGGGCGTGCGCTCCCAAATGTCGTCGTCGAGTTCGTGGACGGCGGCTATGGGTTCCGGCTCCGGCTCCGGTCTGGGCGGCGGTGCGGGTTCGGGCGGCGGGGTCGGCCGCGGTCTCGGTGGCGGCTCGGGTTCGGGTTGAGGCTCGGGCTCGGGGGATCTCTTCTGGGCCTGATGGACGCGCCCCGGCAGCGGGTCCTCGAACAGCGACTCCAGGGTGTTGTCCTGGGCGCCCGGCTCCGGCATCGGGGCGACCATGTCCTCGGCGAGCCGTTCGAGGGTGCGCAGCTGGCGCGGGTCGGTCTCCAGGTCCTCGAAGGCTTGGAGGATCTCGGCGAGATAGATGCGCTCGCGCATCCCGATCTGCCCCTGGTCGAGTTGGGCGAGCGCCCGCCCCAGACTGTTGACCAGGGTCTCGGTGCCGTCCGGGTCCTGTTCGGCGACCCGGGCGAGACGATGGCTGATGGTGGCGATCAGGGCGGCGTCCCGATCCTGCTTCGCGCCCGCCTCGGCGGTGCGCGGTGTGGAATTCTCTTCTGTCATCCAACGCTCCTCGCGCAGTGAGTCCAGGGCCTGGGGGCGGGGTGGGGCGCGCGCTGGCGCGCAATCGCCTGGATCGCCCCCATGTTGGAGTCGAGCCTGGCCCAGGGACAAGGACGCGCACAATCAATCGATGCCGCCCCGTTCGGCGGGGCCGACGAGACGAATCCTTGCATGAGTGTCGCAGCAGACGCCAATCGATCCGATCCCCGGAGCCTGCTCCAGGGCATCCCCCAGTCACCCGGGGTCTATCGCATGCTCGACGCCGAGGGCACGGTGCTCTACGTCGGCAAGGCGAAGAATCTCCGACGCCGGGTGGCAAGCTACTTCAGTCGCAGCCGTCAGCTCAACCGTCGTATTCAGTTGATGGTGAGCCTGATCGCCGACATCGCCATCACCGTCACCCGGACCGAGGGCGAGGCGCTGCTGCTCGAGAGCAATCTCATCAAGTCGCTGCAGCCGCGTTTCAACGTGCTGTTGCGCGATGACAAGGGCTATCCGCACATCCTCCTCACCACCCAGGACCGTTTCCCCCGGTTGACCTTCCACCGCGGTGCGCGCCCGCGCGCGGGGCGGCTGTTCGGCCCCTATCCGAACGTCTGGGCGGTGCGCGAGACGCTGCAGCTGCTGCAGAAGGTCTTCCCCCTGCGCCAGTGCGAGGAGGCCGTCTTCCGCAACCGCTCGCGCCCCTGTCTGCAGTACCAGATCAAGCGCTGCAGCGGTCCCTGTGTCGGGCTGGTCGACGAGGCGAGCTATGCCGCCGACGTGGCGCGTACCGTCAAGTTCCTGGAGGGGCGGGCGCCCGAGCTGATCGACGAGCTGGTCGCCGAGATGGAGGCCGCCGCCGCCGCGCTCGAGTTCGAACGCGCCGCCGAGCTGCGCGACCGCATCGAGCAGCTGCGTCAGGTGCTGCAGCGTCAGTACGTCAGCGGCGAGGGCGGCGATCTCGATCTGCTCGCCTGCGTGCAGGACGGGGGGCAGAGCTGCGTGGCGGTGATGTTCGTGCGCGGCGGGCGCAGCCTCGGCACCCGCGCGTTCTTCCCGCGCGTGCCCGAGGAGACGGCGACGGACGGGGTGCTCGCGGCCTTCCTCGCTCAGTTCTATGCCGGGCACGAGGTCCCGGGGGAGCTGGTCGTCGGCGAGTCGGTCGAGGAGCAGGGGCTGCTCGAGCAGGCGCTCGGCGAGCACGCCGGTCACCGGGTGCGGATCAAGTCGCGGGTGCGCGCCGAGCGCGCGCGCTGGCTGGAGATGGTGCGCGCCAACGCCGAGGTGGCGCTGCGCGCGCGGCTCGGCAGTCGCGCCGGCTACGGACTCAGGTTGGAGTCGCTGCGCGAGGCGCTGGCGCTCGATGCCGTGCCGCGCCGGATGGAGTGCTTCGACATCAGCCATACCCGGGGTGAGCGCACGGTGGCCTCCTGCGTGGTGTTCGACGGCGAGGGGCCGCGCAAGTCCGACTACCGTCGCTTCAACATCGAGGGTATCACCCCGGGCGACGACTATGCCGCCATGGCCCAGGCGCTGACCCGTCGCTACACCCGGGTGCAGCGCGGCGAGGCGCCCGAACCCGACGTGCTCTTCATCGACGGCGGGCGCGGTCAGCTCAACGCCGCGGCCGCGGCGCTGGCCGAGCTGGGGATGTCGATCGAGTGCCTGGTCGGGGTTTCCAAGGGCCCGGACCGACGCCCCGGCACCGAACAGCTCTGGTTGTTGGGGCGGGAGGCGCCCGTTATACTGCCGAGCGATTCGCCGGCCATGCATCTCATCGAGCAGATCCGTGACGAAGCCCATCGTTTTGCGATCACGGCCCACCGCCAGCGGCGAGCCAAGGCCCGCACCACCTCGGTGCTGGAAGGCATCGACGGAATCGGTCCCAAGCGCCGACAGCGACTCCTCAGGCAATTTGGCGGCATGCGCGGCCTGATCCGGGCCGGTGTCGAGGACATCGCCGGGGTCGAGGGGATCAGCCGGCACCTGGCCCAACAGATCTACGATGCCCTCCACCGCGAGGCCGCTGGACCCTGACCTTATGTGGAACCTCCCCAATCTGCTGACGTTGCTGCGGATCCTGCTGATCCCGGTGTTCGTCGCCGTCTTCTATGTCGATGCCCCCTGGGCCGCCTATGCCGCCGCCGCCGTGTTCGGTGCCGCGGCGCTGACCGACTGGCTCGATGGTTATCTGGCGCGCCGCTGGAGCCAGACCTCGCCGCTCGGCGCCTTCCTCGACCCGGTGGCCGACAAGCTGATGGTGGCCGTGGCCCTGGTGGTCGCCGTGCAGGCCGACCCGCGGGTGCTGATGGCGCTACCGGTGATGGTGATCATCGGGCGCGAGATCGCCGTCTCCGCGGTGCGTGAGTGGATGGCCGAGATCGGCGACCGCGCGGCGGTGGCCGTCTCCATGCTCGGCAAGATCAAGACCACGGTGCAGATGATCTCGATCGCCATCCTCATCCTGCGCGAGTCGGTCTTCGGCCCCTGGCTCTACGGTCTCGGCGTGGCGCTGCTCTATGTCGCCGCCATCCTGACCCTGTGGTCGATGGTGCTCTATCTGCGCGCGGCCTGGCCGAGCCTGAGCGGCGCCAAGCAGGGCGACTGAAAAAAATATGACGATAGGGGTTGACGCCCCGGAGATGTCGTCTATAATGGGCATCTCTTTCGGCGGGAATAGCTCAGTTGGTAGAGCACAACCTTGCCAAGGTTGGGGTCGCGAGTTCGAGTCTCGTTTCCCGCTCCAAACACTCAAGAAAACCGGTATCGAAAGATGCCGGTTTTTTTGTGCCCGTCATCTCCCATCCCCATCTCTCCCTGGTCGGCGTCTGTGTGCCGCCGTTCCTGTCGAGGTCTCGAGATGGCGAATGGATGGTCGCGCCCGGGCCCCGGGCGTCTCCTGCTCGACCGCTTGCGGCTGCGTCCCTACGGCGCCGCGCTGCTCACCCCGGCCGTGCGCATCTGGCTCGGCTTCGCGACCCTGTTGATCCTGCTGATGGCGCTGCTCGAGGGCGTCGTCTGGGGGCTGGTCGGCGCCTCGCTGGTGCCCGAGGCGAGCCCCTGGCTGCGCTGGCCGGCGGGGATCTTCTTCTTCCTGCTGATGTTCACCGTGATCTGGGTGGTCGATGCCTCGCTGATGCTCTCGGAGCGACCGCGCGGCGGTCTCGGCGCGCGCACGCGCTGGTTCGTCGGGGTGCTGGTGCGCGTGCTCATCGTCGCGCTCTCGCTCTATGTCACCGCGCCCCTGCTGGCGCGGCTGATCCGCGCCGACGACATCGCCCTCCATCACCAGCGCCAGGTCGAGCGCTATCAGGCCGAGCGTGCCGCGCGGCTGGAGGCCCGGCTCGCCGAGCGTCTGGCGCCGCTGGCACGCGAGACCGGCGCACGGATCGCGGCCCTGGAGGCCGAGCGCGCGCGCCTCACCGAGACGCTCGAGCGCGCGCGTGAGCGCCGCGCGCGGATCGAGTCGGCCGCCGCCCCCGGACTCGAACTGCTGCGCGAGGAGTTGGCCGCCGCCCGTCTGCGGCTCGGCGACGAGTTGCACGGTCGCGCCGGGCGCCCGCCCGGCTATGGTCCCGAGGCCAGACGCTGGGAACGTCAGGCCGCCGAACTGGAGACCGAGGTCGAGCGTGCCGAGGCCGCGCTCGGCGCTCGGCTCGGCGGGACCGGCACCGAGATCGCGGAGACCGAGCAGCGGCTGCGCGCGCTCGCCGCGCGGCTCGACGCGCTGCGTGCCTCGGGTGCGGCCGAGCGCGAACGCCTCCGCGCCGAACTCGCCGCCGAGCAGCCCCCGGCCGAGCCCCCGCGCCTGACCTTTGCCGCCCGCTCCAAGGCGCTCGAGGCGCTGCGCGCGCGCCCCGACGAGCGCGGCGTACCGCACTTCGAGACCGTCGAGGGTTTCGCCCAGGCGTTGCTCGCCATCCTCTTCTGCGCGCTGCTC
Source organism: Marichromatium sp. AB32 (assembly GCF_003718675.1). Taxonomy (NCBI): domain Bacteria; kingdom Pseudomonadati; phylum Pseudomonadota; class Gammaproteobacteria; order Chromatiales; family Chromatiaceae; genus Marichromatium; species Marichromatium sp. AB32. Next base: position 48,054 of record NZ_RHFJ01000012.1, on the reverse strand, counting down.
GCGCTCAAGCTGTTCGAGCCGGGGGCGGTACGCGCCTATTTCGACGATCGTCTGCAAGGGCAGTACCGCAAGTATCTGCGTGGCGGTCTCGCCACGATCCCCGGCTTCGAGCACTGGGAGGACCCGGCGCGGCGGCTCTCGCCGCACGAGTTCGCCACCGCCTGGCGCGCGCACGAGCGCGATCCCGGCACCTTCCAGTCGGCCCGACTGGCACTGCTCGAGGCCGCGGCGCCGGTGGAGTCCGCCGAGCGCGAGCAGCGTCTGGAGGCGGCGCGGGAGCGTGCCCGGCACGCCGAGCTCGCCGAGGAGCAGGCGCTGGCGCGGGAGCGGCGCGCGCGCGAGTTGGAGGCCCATGCGCGTGAACTCGAACTGCGCAACGCCTCGCTGGAGGAGGCGCTGCGCGAGGAACGCGCGCAACGGCGCGCACGCGCCGAGGCCGAGTGGGCGCTGCACCAGGAGGGCGAGCGCGAGGCCTTGCGACAGCGTCGGGCGCGTTTCGACGACGAGTTGCGCCAGCTCGGCGAGGAGCAACGACTGCGCGAGCGCGAGATCGAGGTGCTGCACCAGCAGCGCATGCACACCCTGGAGCGCGAGGGACGCGAGGCCGCGCTCAGTCGTGCCGGGCGGGCCCGACGCGAGGAGGCCGAGGCACGGCTGGCGCGGGTACAGGGGGTACTGGACCGGCTCGGTGAGCGCGAGGCGGTCGAGCGCGAGCGCCTGTCAGCAGCGCGGGCGCGGGTGGTGGGGCTCGAGCGCGCGCTCGACGAGATCGGCGAGCAGCTTGCGGCGGTGGCGACGAGCCCGGGCTCGCGCCGTGCCCGACGTGCGCGCGAACGGGCACATGCGCTGGAGGTCGAGCTGACCGAGGCGCGGGCGCTGACCGAGGGTGCCGAACAGCGACTGGCGACGGTGCGCACACGTATCGCTCTGATCGAGGACGCGCTGGGTCGCTGGCTGTTCGAGACGGGGGCGGGGGAGGGGACCGATGAGCGGGCGGGCGAGGAGTTGCCGACAGCGGATTGATAGTTCTCAATTGATAATGATTCTCGAAGCCAATATCATCCCTGGCCGGAATCATCGTCCCCGAGAATCGTGTACAGGGGACTCGCGCGATTGAGGAGTCGATCCACCGCCATGAACAGACGATTGCTGAAACGGGCCCTCGCCGTCCTGGTGCTGTTGCCGCTGCTGCTGGGCGGCTGCGGCGAACCGGTCCCCGAGGAGGGGCAGGGGGCCAAGGTCGGGGTGCTGCTGGTCAACCACGGCTCGCACTCGAAGAACTGGCGCGACATGCTGGTCGATGTCGAGGAATCGGTGCGCGATCGCATCATGGCCGATGGCCGGATCGCCGAGGTGCGTACCGCCTTCATGGAGTACAACGAACCCTCGATCGGCACCCAGATGCGCGCCTTCGACGAGGCCGGGTTCGACGAGGTGATCGTGGTGCCGCTGTTTCTCACCGTCAGCTCGCACTCGCTCGACGACATCCCCACCATCCTCGGCATGAAGGCCGACCCCAAGGTCATGGCCAAGCTCGCCGAGGAGGAGATCGAACTCTATCGTCCCCGGGCGCGTGTCACCCTGACCCCGATGCTCGACTTCTCCTCGCTGCTGAAGAAGAACCTGCTGCGCCGCACCCAGGCGCTCGCCGGCGAGACCGAGGACACCGGCGTGGTGCTGGTCGCCTATGGTGACGCGCGCTACAACCAGCAGTGGGAGGCACTGGTCGGCGACATCGGGCGTTATCTCAAGCTCAAGGCGGGCATCGACACCATCGCCTATGCCTGGTGCGGACACCTGGTCGACTACTCGCCCGAGCCGACCCTGCGCGCCATCGAGCAGGTGCTGGAGCTGGAGGACCGGGCGGCGGTGCTGCCGGTGCTGGTCGCCGTCGACCCCGCCTTCCAGGACGACATCATCGGCGAGGCGGTGGCGCAGAGTCCGGAGGGCAGCCGGGTGCGCTATGCTGGTGATGCCATCCTGCCCGACGCCGGTCTCAACGACTGGGTGGTCGAGATCGTGAGGCAGACCCTTGATGGTGGCGCTTGAGCGGCTCGGCCGCCGTCGGGTCGCCGCGACCCTGCTGCTCGTCGTGCTCGTCGCCGTGCTGTGGGCGCGCGCCGAGCCGGTCGAGACCGGTCCGGCCTTCCGCATCGACCCCGTCGATCCGGCACACGCGCAGCCGCGGCTGATCGGCCGGACGGACGAGGCGGCGAGCACGGGGTTCGGGCTGATGAGCGGCGCGGTCCCCACCCGGGGACACGGCTATGCGCTGCTCGGTGCCGCCGAGTCGGCGCCGAGCGGCTTCGGCCTGCTCGGCGGCGATGATCCGGCACGCGTTGCTCCGGGCGAGGCCGCCGCCGCGTTGGCCGCGCGCGCCGAGGCCGGCGACCCGGACGGCTATCGCGCGCTGGCGCAGGCCACCGAGGGGCTGCCGCTCGCCGAGCGGCGCGATCGCGCCGGACGCTATCGCGGGGTCTATCTCGACAACCTCGGGCTCGACAGCCGGGTGCGCGGCTTCGCCGGGCCGCTGCACATCGGCGTCTATCTCGATGCCGAGGGCGGGGTGCGCGAGCTGGTGCTGCTCGAGTCGCGCGAGACCCCGAGCTATCTGCACCGGGTCGAGCGCGCCGGGTTCTACGATCGCGCCCGCGCGGTCGAGATCGCCCCGGGGTTGCAACGGATCGACGCGGTGAGCGGCGCGACCCTGACCTCGCAGGCGCTGGCGCGCGCCCTCGACGAGCTGATCGACAGCGCCGCGCCGGCACTCGACGAGCATCTCGACCGTCCGGCCCGGGGCTTCGCGCTGGAGGCGCCGCTCTCCGATCGCTGGGTCTGGCAGCTGGCGCTGCTCCTGGTGCTGTTCGCGCTCGTCTGGCAGCGGCGCTGGCGGCTGGAGCGGACCGAGCGAACCCTGCTCGGGTTGATCAGCCTGGTGACGCTCGGCTTCCTGTTCAACCTCGGCTTCACCTATCTCAACCTGCTCCATCCGCTGCTCGGTGTCTCGGTCTCGGCGCTGGTCGGTGGCTATGCCGTGCTGGTGCTGCTCGGCGCGATCTGGGACGACAACACCTATTGTCGCCACCTCTGTCCCTTCGGTCAGGCACAACGGCTGGTGGCGCGTCTCGACCGGCGCTCGCGCTGGCGTCGCTGGCCGCTCGGCGCTCGCACGATGTACTGGCTGCGGCTGGTGCTGGCGGCGGTGCTGATCGGCGGGGTGGTGCTCGGTGTCGAGCGCTGGAGCGGGTTCGAGCTGTTCCCCGACCTGTTCGCGCTCGATGTCGCGTCACTGTGGTTCCTGCTCGCGCTCTTTCTGGTGCTGCGGGTCGCGGCCTGGGTGCCGATGCTGTGGTGTCGGCTGCTCTGTCCGACCGGCGCGGTGCTCGATCTGGTCGCGCGCGCGGTGCGCCCGTCGCGCCGTGGCGCCGGGGTGCGGGTTGCCGCGCCCGTGCCGCAGACGCTGTCCGTGACTTCCTGATTCATCCCGACGCCAGCCTTACGCCAGCGATGTCGGCCCTGTCTTCGAGGTGATCCATGATGTCCCAATCCGCATCGCTCCCGCGGTTGGTCGGTTGCTGCGCGCTGGTCGCGCTCGCCCAGCCGCTGGCCGCCGAGCCCCGCCTGCCGACCATCTCGGTGGTGGCCACCGGCACCGAGCGCGCCGTCGACACCCTGCCCGAGTCGGTCAGCGTGGTCGAGCGCGATCAGCTCGAGCGCGACCAGCCGAGCACCGTCGGCGAGGTGCTCGAGACCCTGCCCAACGTCGCCCTCGGCGGCGGACCGCGCCCGGCCGGGCAACAGCTGACCATCCGCGGCATCGGCGACAGCCGGCTGCTCTATCTGATCGACGGGGTACGGCAGAACTTCTCGCGCTCGCACAGCGCGCGGATCTTCGTCGAGCCCGAGCTGCTCGAGCGCGTCGAGGTGCTGCGTGGCCCGGCCTCGGCGCTCTGGGGCAGCGGCGCGATCGGCGGGGTGGTGGCGTTGCAGACCCGGGAGGCGGCCGATCTGCTGCGCCCGGGGCAGCGCATCGGCGGACTGGTCAAGACCGGCTATCAGGACGTCAACGACGAGTGGCTGGGGGCGGCGGCGGTCTATGGCGCGCCGACCGACGGGCTCGACTACCTGCTCAATCTCTCCTACCGCGAGGCCGGTGACGTCGCCCTCGGCAACGGCGAGGATCTCGATCACTCCGGCTACGAACGGCTCTCCGGGCTCGGCAAGCTCAACTGGACCCCGGACGGGGTCAACCACTTCGGGCTCTCGCTGATGGGCGGCGAGCTCTCCGGCGAGGTGCCGTCGAACGCCCAGATCGCCGCCACCGCCGAGGATCTGCTCGATCGCGACATCCAGCAGACCAATCTGGCGCTGCGCTATCGTCACGCCTCGCCGGATCAGCCCTGGTTCAACCCGTCGCTGACCCTCTATCGCAACCTCACCGACATCGACGAGACCCGGCTGCACGACGGTCGCGAGGACGAGACCGAGATCGAGACCCTGGGGGTCGACCTGCGCAACCAGATGCGCCTCTCCGGCGAGGGCGCCTTGGCGCAGCTGGTGAGCTACGGCCTCGAGTGGCATCGCGACAGCGTCGAGGCCCGCCGCGACGGCGCACCGCGCAGCAGCTACCCGGACGGCGAGGGCGAGGTGCTCGGGCTCTTTCTCCAGGACGAGATCATGATCGGCGAGCGCTGGACCCTGATCCCCGGGGTGCGCTGGGACCGCTACACCCGCGAGAGCGACGATGCGACGCTGGAGGATCACGACGACAGCGCCTTCTCGGCCAAGCTCGGGGTGGATGTCGCCGTCACCGACTGGCTGTCGCTGCAGGCGAGCTACAACGAGGCCTTCCGTGCCCCCGGCGTCTCCGAGCTCTATGTCTCCGGAACCCATTTCAGCTGTGGTCGCGGCTGCCAGAACCTATTCGTGCCCAACCCCGATCTCGAACCCGAGAAGGCGCACAACAAGGAGATCGGCATTCGGCTACATCGCGACGACCTGTTCGCACCGGGTGATCATGCCCGCTTCCAGGCGCGCGCCTTCCGCAACGACGTCGACGACTTCATCGACCAGATCGTGCAGTTCGTCTTCTATCCGGTACCGGGCAACCCGCAGCGCGGTGGGGTGACGAGCTTCCGCAACGTCGATTCGGCCAAGCTCGAGGGCTTCGAGCTGGAGGCCGGGTACGACGCCGGGCGCTGGTTCGCCAACGCCTTCTTCGCCCGCACCCGGGGCGAGGACAAGACCAGTGGCGAGCCGCTCTCGAGCGTGCAGCCCGACACCTGGCAGCTCGAGGCCGGGTTGCGACTGCCCGAGCAGCGGGTCGAGCTGGGCTGGCGCGCGCGCTTCGTCGCCGAGCAGGACCGGGTGCCGGTCGACGGCACGCCCGCCGACGCCTATCAGCTCCACGACCTGTGGCTGACCTGGCGCCCGCACCGCGATCTCACCCTCGATCTCGGCATCGACAACCTGTTCGACGAGGATTATCTGCCCTATCTCTCCGCGCTCGAGGGACCGGGCCGCAACCTCAAGGCGACCCTGAGCTATCGCTTCTGAGATCACGCGCGACCCCGCGCCGCGGCGACGGCGCGGGGGCGTGTCAGACCAGATCGAAACGATCGGCGTTCATCACCTTGGTCCAGGCGGCGACGAAGTCGTGGACGAACTTCTCGCGGTTGTCGTCCTGGGCGTAGACCTCGGCATAGGCGCGCAGGATGGCGTTGGAGCCGAACACCAGGTCGACCCGGGTCGCAGTCCAGCGCAGCTCGCCGCTGGCGCGCTCACGGATCTCGTAGCGGTTCTCGCCCGCCGACTCCCAGCGATAGGCCATGTCGGTGAGATTGACGAAGAAGTCGTTGCTCAACACCCCGACGCGATCGGTGAACACCCCGTGGCGGGTGCCGCCGTGGTTGGTGCCGAGCACCCGCATGCCGCCGATCAGCACCGTCATCTCGGGGGCGGTGAGGCCCATCAGCTGGGTGCGGTCGAGCAGCAGCTCCTCGGGGCTGACGGTGTCGTCCTGCTTGAGCCAGTTGCGGTAGCCGTCGTGGACGGGTTCGAGTGGCGCGAAGGAGTCGGCGTCGGTCATCTCCGCGCTGGCGTCGCCGCGACCGCGGGCGAAGGGCACGTGGATCTCGAACCCGGCGGCGCGCGCCGCCTGCTCGACCCCGACGTTGCCGGCGAGCACGATGGTGTCGGCGAGGCTCGCGCCGGACGCCTTGGCGATGCCCTCGAGCACCCCGAGCACCCGGCCCAGGCGCTCGGGCTCGTTACCCGGCCAGTCCTTCTGCGGCGCGAGCCGGATGCGCGCGCCATTGGCGCCGCCGCGCAGGTCGGAGCCGCGGAAGGTGCGGGCGCTGTCCCAGGCGGTGGCAACCAGCTCGCCGATCCCGAGGCCGCTCTCGGCGATCCGCGCCTTGACCTCCTCGACGTCGTAGTCGGTCGGGCCGGCGGGGATCGGGTCCTGCCAGATCAGGTCCTCGGCGGGGACGTCGGGGCCGATATAGCGCGCCTTGGGACCCATGTCACGATGGGTGAGCTTGAACCAGGCGCGGGCGAAGACCTCGGAGAAGTACGCCGGGTCCTGGTGGAAGCGCTCGGCGATCTTGCGGTAGGCCGGGTCCATCTTCATCGCCATGTCGGCGTCGGTCATGATCGGGGTGCGTCGGATCGACGGGTCCTCGACGTCGACCGGACGGTCGGCCTCGGCGATCTCGACCGGCTGCCACTGCCAGGCCCCGGCCGGGCTCTTCGCCAGCGCCCACTCGTGACCCAGCAGCATGGCGAAGTAGCCCTCGTCCCAGCGCGTCGGGTGGGTCGTCCAGGCGCCCTCGATGCCGCTGGTGACCGCGTCGCGACCGATCCCCCGGGTGGTCTTGTTGATCCAGCCGAGCCCCTGGTCCTCGGGCGCGGCGGCCTCGGGCTCGGGGCCGAGCAGGGCGGCATCACCGTTGCCGTGACACTTGCCGACGGTGTGACCGCCGGCGGTGAGGGCGACGGTCTCCTCGTCGTCCATCGCCATGCGGGCGAAGGTCTCGCGCACGTCGCGCGCGGTGCGCAGCGGGTCGGGGTTGCCGTCGACCCCCTCGGGGTTGACGTAGATCAGCCCCATCATCACCGCCGCCAGCGGGTTCTCCAGGTCGCGTTCGCCGGAGTAGCGGCTCTCGGGGTTGTCCGTGGGGGCCAGCCAGTCCTTCTCCGAGCCCCAGTAGATGTCCTGCTCGGGGTGCCAGATGTCCTCGCGCCCGAAGGCGAAGCCGAAGGTCTTGAGCCCCATCGACTCATAGGCGATGGTGCCGGCGAGCACGATCAGGTCGGCCCAGCTCACGCGGTTGCCGTACTTCTTCTTGATCGGCCACAGCAGGCGGCGCGCCTTGTCGAGGTTGACGTTGTCCGGCCAGCTGTTGAGCGGGGCGAAGCGCTGGTTGCCGGTGCCGGCGCCGCCGCGCCCGTCGGCGATGCGATAGCTGCCGGCGGCGTGCCAGGCCATGCGGATCATCAGCCCGCCATAGTGTCCCCAGTCGGCGGGCCACCACGCCTGGCTGTCGGTCATCAGCGCGTGCAGGTCGCGCTTGAGGCCCTCGACGTCGAGCTGTTCGAGCGCCTTGCGATAGTCGAAGTCCGCGCCCATCGGATCGCTCTTGCGGTCGTGCTGGTGGAGGATGTCGAGATTGAGCGCCTTCGGCCACCAGTCCATGTTGGTGGCGCCTACGGTGGTGTTCGCGCCGTGCATCACCGGACACGTGCCGGTCCCCTGGGTCGTTTGCTGGTTCATCGCGGCTCTCCGTTCGTGGATGCGTCGATTGGAATGCACCGCCGTCGCGGCTGTGCGGTATGGCATCAGCGTAGGAGGCGGGGCGATCGGGCGCTAATCGTTTGGCCGCATGCGATTCATCGGCAATAGCGATCAGGTTGGTCTTTATGATTTGTGTTGATGCGCGAATCGTGCGGACCGCTCGGGCGCGGACCGGCCAGGGGCGAGGCGAACGCGCGGCAGTGGCGGGAGGGGGCGGGGCCACGGCCCGCCGCGCGGCGGGTCGTGGGTGGGGACGGAGGGCTCAGCGGTCCTCGAAGCGCGCCTCGCGCTTGGCGATGAAGGCGGCCATGCCCTCGCGCCGGTCGTGGGTGGCGAAGGCGGCGTGAAACACCCGCCGCTCGAAGCGCACGCCCTCGGTGAGCCCGACCTCGAAGGCGCGATTGACGCTCTCCTTGAGCATCATGCTGATCGGGATCGACTTGGCGGCGATCAGCCGCGCGGTGTCGAGCGCCTCGTCGAGCAGCCGGGCGGCGGGTACGACGCGCGCGACCAGACCGTAGCGCTCGGCCTCGGCGGCGTCGATCAGCCGTCCGGTGAGACACATCTCCATCGCCCTGGACTTGCCCACGGCGCGGGTCAGGCGCTGGGTGCCGCCCATCCCCGGCAGCACCCCCAGGTTGGTCTCCGGCAGGCCGAACCGCGCGCCCTCGCCGGCGAGGATGATGTCGCACATCAGCGCCAGCTCGAAGCCGCCGCCGAGGGCGAAGCCGTTGACCGCGGCGATGATCGGCTTGCGCCGGGCGGCGATGCGGTCGCTGTCGCCGCAGAGGTCGTCGACATAGGTCTGGGGATAGCCGAGATCGGCGATCTCCTTGACGTCGGCGCCGGCGGCGAAGGCCCGCTCCGAGCCGGTGATGACGATACAGCCGATCCGCGGGTTGGCCTCCAGGTCGTCGAGCGCGTGGTTGAGTTCGCGGATCAGCCGGGCGTCGAGTGCGTTGAGCGCCTCCGGGCGCTCGAGGGTGATCAGACCGACGCGGTCGTGGATCTGCAGCTGGATGGGACGGTCGCTCATGGGGCGGCTCCTGCTCAGAGATTGCGCGAGATCACCAGACGCTGGATGTCGCTGGTGCCCTCGTAGATCTGACAGACACGGACGTCGCGATAGATGCGCTCGATCGGGAAGTCGCTCAGATAGCCGTAGCCGCCGAGCGTCTGCAGCGCCGAGGAGCAGACCCGCTCGGCCATCTCCGAGGCGAACAGCTTGGCCATCGAGGCCTCCACCAGCGCCGGTTGATCGGCATCGCGCAGGGCCGCGGCGTGGTGCACCATCTGGCGGGCGACGGCGATCTGGGTGGCCATGTCGGCGAGCCGGAAGGCCACCGCCTGGTGCTCGATGATCGGCTTGCCGAAGCTCTCGCGCTCGCGGGCGTAGTCGCGCGCGGCCTCGAAGGCGGCGCGCGCCATGCCGACGGACTGCGCGGCGATGCCGATGCGCCCGCCCTCGAGGTTGGCCAGGGCGATGCGGTAGCCCTCGCCCTCGGCGCCGAGCCGATTCTCGACCGGGACCCGCACCCCCTCGAGCAGGAGCTGACAGGTGTCCGAGGCGCGCTGGCCGAGCTTGTCCTCGACCCGGCTGACGCTGTAGCCGGGGGTGTCGGTGGGCACGATGAAGGCGCTGATGCCGCGCTTGCCGGCCGCCGCGTCGGTGACGGCGAAGACGATCACCACCCCGGCGGTGCGCCCCGAGGTGATGAACTGCTTGCAGCCGTCGAGCACGTAGTGATCGCCCTCGCGACGCGCCCGGGTCTTGAGCTGGCGCGCGTCGGAGCCGGCCTGGGGCTCGCTCAGGGCGAAGGCGCCGAGCAGCTCGCCGCTGGCCATGGGGGTGAGGAAGCGGTCTTTCTGGGCAGCGTCGCCGAAGCGCAGGATCGGCATGCAGCTCACCGAGTTGTGCACGCTCATGATGGTCGAGCAGGCGCCGTCGCCGGCGGCGATCTCCTCGAGCGCCATGGCATAGGCGAGATAGCCGGTGTCGCTGCCGCCCCACTGCTCGGGCACCAGCATGCCGAGGAAGCCGAGTTCCCCCATCTCGGCGATGGCCGCCTCGGGGAAGCGGTGCTCGCGGTCCCACTCGGCGGCGAAGGGGGCGAGACGCCTCTGCGCGAACTGACGCGCGGCCTCGCCGAGCAGGCGTTGTTCTTCGTTGGGCAGCATGGGCCGGATCCTCCTACAGACACTCGATGGCCATCGCGGTGGCCTCGCCGCCGCCGATGCACAGACTCGCCACGCCGCGCCTCAGACCGCGCTGGCGCAGTGCCGCGAGCAGGGTGACCAGGATGCGCGCGCCCGAGGCGCCGATCGGGTGACCGAGGGCGCAGGCGCCGCCGTGGACGTTGACCTTGTCGTGGGGGATGGCGAGTTTCTGCATCGCCACCAGGGTGACCACCGCGAAGGCCTCGTTGATCTCGAACAGGTCGACCGTGTCGAGCGACCAGCCGGTCTTGTGCATCAGCCGCTCGATCGCGCCGATCGGCGCCTCCGGGAAGCGCGCCGGGGCGTCGGCGAAGGCGGCGTGGCCGTGGATCACCGCCAGCGGCGCCAGCCCGCGGCGCTCGGCCTCGGCGCGGCGCATCAGGATCAGCGCGGCGGCGCCGTCGGAGATCGAGCTCGAATTGGCGGCGGTGACGGTGCCGCCTTCGCGAAACGCCGGTCGCAGCCCGGGGATCTTGTCGAGCCGGGCGCGCGGCGGTTGCTCGTCGTCGACGATCAGCCGCTGTTCCTTGCCGATGCGCACCTGCAGCGGGGTGATCTCGTCGCCGAAGCGCCCGTCGTCGATCGCCCGCTGGGCGCGGGTCAGCGACTCGATGGCAAAGGCATCCTGGGTCTCGCGGTCGAGCCCGTTGGCCGCGGCGCAGTCCTCGGCGAAGGTGCCCATCAGCCGGCCCTTGTCGTAGGCGTCTTCCAAGCCGTCGAGGAACATGTGGTCGAGCACCCGGCCATGCCCCATGCGATAGCCGCCGCGGGCGCGATCGAGCAGATAGGGGGCGTTGGACATGCTCTCCATGCCCCCGGCGACCACCACCTCGGCGCTGCCGGCGAGCAGCATGTCGTGGCCGTGGATGGCCGCCGCCATGCCCGAGCCGCACATCTTGTTGATGGTGGTGCAGCGTGTCGAGTGATCCAGCCCGGCGCCGAGCGCGGCCTGACGCGCCGGTGCCTGGCCCAGCCCGGCGGGCAGCACGCAGCCGAACAGCACCTCGTCGATACTGTCGGCGCTGATGCCGGCGCGCTCGACGGCGGCGCCGATCGCGGCGCTGCCGAGCTGCGGGGCGGTGAGCCCGCCGAGCACGCCCTGGAAGCCGCCCATCGGGGTGCGGGCGGCGCTGACGATGACGATCGGGTCCTGGTCCATCATGACGACTCCTTTATCTGGCGGCCATGCGCAAGGCACCGTCGAGACGGATCACCTCGCCGTTGAGCATGGGGTTGGTGACGATCGTGCGGACCAGCGCGGCGTACTCGGCCGGGCGCCCGAGCCGGGGCGGGAAGGGCACGCCGGCGGCGAGCGAGGCGCGCACCTCCTCGCTCATCCCGGCCATCATCGGGGTCTCGAAGATGCCCGGGGCGATGGTCATCACGCGGATGCCGAAGCGCGCCAGCTCGCGCGCCGCCGGCAGGGTGAGGCTGGCGACGGCGCCCTTGGAGGCGGCATAGGCGGCCTGGCCGATCTGGCCGTCGGCGGCGGCGATCGAGCCGGTGTTGACGATCACCCCGCGCTCGCCGTCGGCGTCGGGCGCGTTCTCGGCGATCAGCGGCGCGGCCAGGCGCATCAGGTTGAAGCTGCCGATGAGGTTGATGTCGATCACCCGACGGAACCCGTCCAGGGCGTGCGGGCCCCGGCGACCGAGGATCTTCTCGCCGTGCGCGACCCCGGCGCAGTTGATCAGCCCGTGCAGGGCGCCGTGGGCGGCGAGGGTGTCCTGGAGCGCGGCCTCGACCGCGGCCTCGTCACGGATGTCGGCGCGGCTGGCGCGACAGCCGAGTTGCTCGGCCCGCTCGGCCAGCGCCGCGGCGTCGATGTCGAGCAGCATCACCCGCGCGCCGGCGCCGATCAGCATCTCGGCGGTGGCCGCGCCCAGCCCGGAGGCCCCGCCGCTGACGAGAAAGACCTTGTCTTCGATCTGCATCCTGCTCTCCTTCTTTCCTTCAGGCCGAGGCGGCGTGCGCCTCGGCGGATTGCTCGGTGGTCGCCTCGCGCATCTTGGCGATCTCTTGGTTGCGCAGGATGAAGCGCTGCAGCTTGCCGCTGGAGGTCTTGGGCAGCTCGGCGACGAATTCGATCTCGCGCGGATAGGCGTGCGCGGCCAGGCGCTCGCGCACGTGTTGGCGCAGCTCATCGGCCAACGCAGTGGCTTGGGCCTCGACCTCTGCCGGGCTCAGCTCGGGCGCCGGTTCATGGTCCGGGCCGAGCACCACGAAGGCCTTGACCACCTCGGTGCGCTCCGGGTCGGGTTTGCCGACCACCGCCGCCTCGACCACCGCCGGATGCTCGATCAGCGCGCTCTCGATGTCGAAGGGCCCGACGCGATAGCCCGAGGTGGTGATGACGTCGTCGCTGCGCCCGACGAAGCTGATGCTGCCGTCCGGGTTGAGTTCCACGGTGTCGCCGCTGAGGTAGTAGTCGCCGATGAAGGCGTTGGTCGGCGCGTTGAGATAGCCGCCGAACCAGAACAGCGGCGACTGGCTGCGATCGAGCGCGAGGATGCCCGGCTGGCCCGGCGGCAGCTCGCGTTGTTGTTCGTCGAGCACGACGATGCGATGTCCCGGCGAGGCGAACCCGGCCGAGCCGAGATGCACCGGATGGCGCAGCGCGTGGTGGTTGCACAGCACCATGCCGAGTTCGGTCTGGCCGTAGTGGTCGTGGATGACCACATCGAGCTGGCGCGCGAACCAGCGGATCACCTCCGGGTTCAGCGGCTCGCCGGCGCTGCTGACCACGCGCAGCCGACCGCGCGCCGCCGCGGCGAAGGTCTCGCCCCCGGCGATCAGCAGCCGATAGGCGGTGGGGGAGCCGGCGAGGTTGGTGATGCCGTACTTCTCGATCACCCGGCTGGTGCTCTCGACCGTGAAGGGGCCCTCGTAGAAGGTCGTCGCGTGCCCCAGCGACAGCGGGCCGGTGACGCCGAAGTAGACGCCATAGGCCCAGCCCGGATCGGCGATGTTCCAGAAGGCGTCGTCGGGGCGCAGGTCCACCGCGTCGCGCATATAGCCCTGGAAGGCGACGATCGCCTTCAGCGGCACGTGCAGCGCCTTGGCCGGTCCGGTGGTGCCGGAGGTGAACATCAGCAGGAAGGGGGCCTCGCCGTCGAGCATCACCGGTGCGCAGTCGCTCGAGTGCTGTTCGAGCACGGTCCAGAAGTCGTGATCCCGTCCATTCGTTGGGGTGTCGATGGTGACGACCTGGGGCGAGGCCTCGATACCGTCGAGCTTGGCGCGGTTGTGGCCGTCGGTGATCACCACCCTGGCCCCCGAGGTGGTCAACCGGTAGTCGATCGCCTTGGGCCCGAAGGCGGTAAAGAGCGGCTGGTAGACGGCGCCGAGACGCCAGGTGGCGAGCACGGTGATCAGCAGCTCGACCCGGCGCGGCAGCAGCCCGGCGACGGTGTCGCCCTGGCCGACGCCCTGCGCGCGCAGGAAGTTGGCCAGCCGTGCGGCGCGGTCCCTGAGCTCGGCGAAGGTATGGGTCGCGCTGCGGCCGTCCTCGCCCTCCCAGAACAGGGCGATGTCGTCGGAGTCGGCATGTCGGTCGCAGCACTCGATACAGGCATTGAGCGCCCTGAGGCTGCCCGAGAGCGCCGCCTCGGCGGCCCCTCGATGATCGAACTGCGTGATCGCTGCTTGGTAGTCGCGCATCGCCGGTGTCCCCCGCGTCCTTTTGGTGATTGGGATCGATCCGCATGGAGCATGCGGTCATGCCGTCGTGATACTGGCGTGGCGCGGGTTGGCGGACAATGGTCGAAGGACTCAAGTTGTCTGAGCGATTTGAACAAAGGGGGTGGAGTTGTCGATTATTCGAATATGCTGATGGGCTGGGGCGCGCTCGGGTCGATGGGCGGGCGTCGGGCGCGCTGGGTGCGGGCTGGTGGCCGGGATCAGTCCGTGGCGTCGAGGATCAGGCTGCGATAGTGCCCCGGGTTCGAGCCACACCACTTGCGGAAGGCCTTGTAGAAGGAGCTGACATCGGCAAAGCCCAGCCGCTCGGCGATCTCGGCGAAGCCGAGCTGCGGCTCGGCCAGCCAGCCGATGGCCAGCTCCTTGCGCACGCCGTCCTTGAGCCCCTGATAGGTCTGTCCCTCCTCGGCGAGACGCCGCCGCAGGGTCGAGGTCGACATGTGCAGCCGCTGCGCCAGGACCTCGGCCCGCGGCCACTGCTCGGCGGGCAGCTGGCGCAGATCGTTGCGGATCCGGCTCGCCAGGCTCTGCGGGTCGCGGTACTTGACCAGGATGTTGGCCGGGGCCTGGGCGAGGAAGTGCGCGAGTTCGGCCTCGCTGCGCCTGACCGGCAGGTCCAGACAGTCGGCCGAGACGATCATCCGCGTGCGCGGCTGGTCGAAACGCAGGTTCTCCGAGAACATCACCCGGTAGTCGTCGCAGAACGCCGGCGCCGGGCAGCGCAGATCGATCGCCAGGATCGGGATCCGTCGCCCCGACAGCCAGCAGGCCGCGCCGTGCACGATCATCCAATAGGTGAAATAGGTGAAGGCCCGGCGGGGAGGGGCGTCCCCCTCGTGCAGCACGATCTCCGCCAACCCCTGCTGGCGCACCAGCCGCGCCGACATCGCATCGAGCATCAGCGACAGGAAGGCCAGCGCCGAGGCCAGCGCCGCCTCGAGCGTCTCCTGCGCCATCGACGAGCGACAGAGGAAGGCCAGGCTGCCGCACTTCAACCGACGCGGGTTCATGGCGAAGAACTCGTCGTCGAGACGACGCGCGAGCAGCCGCCACAGCCGGCCATAGGCGGCGGCCGAGACGCGGGCGTCGTTGCACGTCCAGCGCGCGGGATCGATACCGGCCGCGGCCAGCAGCGCATCGGTGGGCGCGCCCGGTTCGCAGCACTGTTGCAGCGCCTCGCGAACCAGCTGCATGGAGATCGTGTCCTTCTCGGGGGGCTTGCGTAACGGCATGCGCTGACCGGGTGTCCTGACTCGGGCCGACCCCGATGGTACAACATGGCCGAGGTGGTGCCGTAGGGTGGGGGCTTCGCGGTAACTCGATAACTGGGTGTCCCTTTGCTCCCTGGCAACATGGCCGAGGTGGTGCCGTAGGGTGGGGGCTTCGCGATAACTCGGTAACTGGGTGTCCCTTTCCCCCCTTCCGCTTTTCCCCCGCTTTTCTCGATCGGTAACTGGGTGTCCTTTTCTTTCTCCTCTTTTCTTTCTCTGATCCCTCGTCGGCATGGCCAAGCCGGACGCATGAGCGCGTCCCGCCTCGATGCCGAGGCGGGACGTGTCCGTCCCCTCAGAGTGATCCGATGCTGATGTTGAAATGATTGGCGCAGGGCGTCTGTGGGCTGAAGAGCACCGCCACCGGCAGCAGCGATCCCTTGGCCGAGCAGGTCTGGAGCGTGGCGCCGCTCAGCGAGACGTGAGCGCCCTGCATTTGCGGTCCACCCATCCACCAGTTGTTGGTTGTGGTGAAACTGCCCTGGGCGATGAGGATGTCCTTGCAGGTGATCTGCTTGTCGCCGATCTGCATCTCCAGTGTGCCCTCGACGGCGAAGTTCAGCTCGTCGGGGAAGTTGCCCTTGCTGTCACACGCCAGGGTCTGCCCCGGTCCCGCGTTCACCGCGTCCTTGAACCATTGCGCCACCGCCTTCGTCTTGTGGCGTCCCGCCTTGACCACGATCCGCGCCTCTTCCCCGTCCTTGCTCACCCCGGAGGTGACGCCGCTGTAGGGCTGACCTTTGCTCACCGAGTGACCGGTCTCGGTGAACTCGAAGCTCTTCACCCCGGTGATGGCGAAGAAGACCTCGTTGTCGTGCTCGGTGGTCGCCTGCAGCGGCGCCGAGAGCATCAGCGCCAGGGCGCCGGGTGTGGAGAGTCGTCGCAACATGCGGGTCGGTTTCATCGGTGTCTTCCATCCATTGAATGTCATCTGTGGTGGGGAGAACGGCCGCTCCAGGTCGTCTGCTCGAACCCGGGGGGTTACGAGCCGGACGGCCTGCCGGTCGATGTGCGTGTGACGAGGAGAAATGAAACCGTGCGGCGACACCATTCGTCGCCCGGTGAACGGGCAGAGATCGGCTAGGTGTGCGGGGGGCTGTCTCGATCGGACCGGGGCGGGATCCCTGCGCCGGTCCCCAAGGGCCATCGATATCGTGCAGGAGCTGAAAATGGCATTGATCGTGCAAGCAGACTCACGTGCGGGGCCGTTCAATGCCGTCACTGGGGAAATTGATGATCGATTGTCGCTTTTCTCTCATCGAAGAATGTCCCTTTTCTCACAACTTTCTCGAACCGATGGATGAAGAAGCGGGGGAAGCGCCGTCAGGGCCATTCTGCCGATCCGGAACCCTCTGAATGGAAGGCCTGCTCGTGTCGTCAAAACCGAAGATCAAAGAGTTGCTCGTCGAGAGCGCCTGCGAACACAACAAGGGCCACAAGAAAGGACCTTGCAACACGCCCACGCCCGGGGCCACCACCGGCGGTTGCGCCCTCGACGGCGCGCAGATCGCCCTGTTTCCCTTCGCCGATGCCGCCCACCTGATCCATGGTCCCATGTCCTGCGTCGGCGGGGCCTGGGAGACGCGTCTGACGCCGACGAGCTGGCCCGGTCGCGACCTGACCCAGACCGGCTTCGCCACCGACATCAACACCAACGATGTCGTCTTCAGCGGCGAGAAGAAGCTGGCCGAGGCGATCGACCATGTCATCACGCACTATGCGCCCGAGGCCGTCTTCGTCTACTCGACCTGTGTCACCGCGCTGACCGGGGACGACATCGACGCCGTCTGCAGGCAGGGCAGCGAGAGACACGGCACGCCCTGCGTGCCGGTGCATGCCCCCGGCTTCGTCGGTGCCAAGAATCTGGGCAGCCGCATCGCCGGGGAGGCGGTGCTGCGCCACCTGATCGGGACCAAGGAGCCGGAGGACACCACCCCCTTCGACATCAACCTGATCGGCGAGCACAACAACACCGGCGAGCTGTGGCGTTACCGTCATCTGCTCGAAGAGCTCGGCATCCGCGTGCGCTCGACCTTCAGCGGCGACGGTCGCATCGCCAGCATCCGCACCGCCCATCGCGCCAAGCTCAATGTGATCGTCTGCGCCAAGTCGCTGATCTCCATGACCCGCAAGATGGAGGAACAATATGGGATTCCCTGGATCTCCTGCTCCTTCTACGGCATGACCGATACCTCGAACAGCATCCTGGCCATCGCCGAGGCGCTGGGCGATGCCGACCTGATCGCCCGCACCCGCGCGCTGATCGCCCGCGAGGAGGCGCGACTGGAGGAGAAGCTGATCCCCTACCGGGCGGTCTTCGCCGGCAAGAAGGCGGTGCTCAACACCGGCGGCAACAAGTCCTGGTCGATCGCCTCGGCGTTGCAGGATCTGGGCATCGAGGTGGTGGCGACCTCGGTGCGCAAGTCGACCGAGGCGGACAAGGCCAAGGCGCGTCAATACCTCGGCGAGGACGCCATCCTGATGACCAGCCCGGCGAGTCAGCAGGCGCAGGTGATCGACGACACCGGGGCCCATCTGCTCCTGGCCGGCGGTCGCTCGCTCTATACCGCGATCAAGAAGCGGATCGCCTTCACCGACGTCAATCAGGAGAAGAAGAAGAGCTACGGCGGTTACGACGGGCTCCTGGTCCTCGCCGAGGACCTCAAGAACTCACTGCAGAATCCGGTCTTCGAACTGGTCGACAGGAAGGCACCATGGCAGAAGTAAGACGCAAGATGGGCAAGCCGTTGCAGGTCAACCCGCATAAACTCTCGCAGCCGATGGGCGCGACCCTGGCGTTCCTCGGCGTCGACCGCTGCATGCCGCTGATGCACGGCGCGCAGGGCTGCGCGAGCTTCACCAAGGTGATGTTCACCCGTCATTTCTGCGAGCCCATCGCCCTGCAGACGACCGCCGTGACCGATGTGACGGCGGTGCTGGATGGCGGCGACTACAGCATCACCGAGTCGATCAAGAACATCGGCGACAAGGTCTCCCCGGCGTTGATCGGCGTGCATACCACCGGGCTGACCGAGACCAAGGGGGACGATCTTCGGGGCGTCGCCAGCAAGATCGAGGCCCCCCTGGTCTATGTGAATACCCCCGACTACCAGGGCGGGCTGGAGAGCGGCTGGACGCTGACCGTCCAGGCGCTGATCGAGCAGCTCACCGAGCCGTGCGAGCGCACCGACGCGCGCAAGGTCGTCCTGGTCCCCCACGTCAGCATGCAGCCGATCGAGGTGGAGAAGCTGCGGGAGTTCATCGAGGCATTCGGCTTCGAGGTCGTCGCCGTGCCCGATCTGTCCTCTTCCCTCGACAATCACCTGGGGGAGAAGCAGGCGTCGCTGAGCGGTGGCGGGGTGACGGTCGCCGAACTCGAGGGGCTGGCGGACGCGGGTGCGGTCGTCACCGTCGGGGCCTCGGTCAAGCCCGTCGGCGCGACCCTGCAGAAGAAGAATCCGGCCATCCGGCATCGACACTTCGACCATGTGAGCGGTCTGGTCGGGACCGACGAGCTGGTCGCCTGGCTGCTCGAGACGAGCGCTCGGGACACCCCTCCGGCGGTGGTGGAGCGCTGGCGCAAGCGCCTTCAGGACGCCATGCTCGACAGCCATTTCGCCATCGGACAGACCCGCTTCCTGCTGGTCGCCGAGCCCGATCACCTGGCGGCCATGGCCGCCTCCTTGCGCGAGGTGGGCGGTAAGGTCGCCCTGGCGATCGCCACGGTCGACTCACCGGTCCTCGGCGCCATCGAGGCCGATCGGGTGATCGTCGGAGACCTCGAGGATGCCGAGCAGCTGCGCGACGATTACGACATCATCATCGGCAACTTCCACACCGAGGCCCTGGCGCATCGCGTGGGGAAGCGCGCGGTGATGCGCGGCTTCCCCAACTATGAGGAGATCGGCAGCGCGCTGAAGAATGACGTGCTCTACGAGGGCGGCGCCTACTTCCTCTTCGACATCGCCAATGCCGCCGAGCGGATGCGCGAGTCGGAGGTTCACCACGCGCGTGAACGGATTAAGCAGCAGGGGGCCGCCGCCTGACGCGCGATCCCGTCACCAAGCGCGCGGTTCATCCGATGGGGCGCGGGCCTCGATCGGGTGAGCCGCGCGGTGAGATTCGCTGCTGGCGCCGTGATCCGCTGATCGCGGCGCCAGATCGAGCGGGGCAGGGCAGCGCCCGATTGCGAAACCTCAGCGTAAGCCCGCCCGAGAAGCGCCGATAATCCCGATAAGAATCGTTGCTCCGCGAAGCGGTCGCTGCTCGCCCCATGGTCGAGCGCGCCAGCAGGCAGATCGCGCTTGAAGTCGTACCCGCTTGGGTTCGCTTGCCCGATCCGCATCGGCCCCCTCACCAACCTCGTACCCGCGCAGTCTCACCCATGACCCCCAGGATGCCCCCGTCTGTCCTCCCGCTCGGCACGCTGCTCGTCGGCCTGTTGCTCACCGGCGCGAGCCTCGCCGCGCCGCCGGCCACCGACACCAACGCGCTGGGTATGACCTTCCGCCTGATCCCGGCCGGCAGCTTCCAGATGGGCTGCGACACGACCCGCCAGCGCTGCGACAAGGGCGAGCAGCCCGTGCACCGCGTCACCATTGCCCAACCCTTCTATCTGGCCGAGACCGAGGTCACCCAGCGGCAATGGCAGGCGGTGATGGGCGAGAACCCGTCCCACTTCAAGGACCCGGACAACCCGGTCGAGCAGATCTCCTGGGAGGACGCCCAGGCCTTCGTGCGCGCGCTCAACCAGCGCCCGGATCTGGGCGGGGGCTATCGTCTGCCGAGCGAGGCCGAGTGGGAATACGCCACCCGTGCCGGTACCCAGACCGACTACTGGTTCGGCGACGGCGAGGACGAACGAGCGCTGAACCGCCACGTCTGGTATCTCTTCTCCTCGCGCGAGCAGCCCCATCCGGTGGCCAGCAAGCCGGCCAACCCCTGGGGACTCTACGAGGTGCACGGAAACGTCTGGGAGTGGGTCGCCGACTGCGCCCACCCAGACTATGTCGGCGCCCCGAGCGACGGCAGCGCCTGGACCCAGGACTGTCAGCGCATGCGCGACGGCACGTCGATGCGCATCGCGCGCGGCGGGGCCTGGTATCTCTATCCCAACGGCGCCCGCTCCGCCTTCCGCTTCCGCTACGGCCCGGACATCCGCCACTATGGCTTCGGACTGCGTCTGGCGCGCTCGGTCGAGACCGAGACGGTGGAGCGATAGCCGAACGCCATCGGGATCGAAACCTGGCCGTCGTCGTTGGATTGGTGTCGAAGGGGCGCCCCCGGACGCGCGCGGTTGCCGGTCGTTCAGGCCGATGCTCCCGCGGGCGAGGACGAGCGCCCTCAAGCAGCCGTCAGGGATGGTGCGCTGTTGCCGGCGAAGAGCGCCCGAGCACGTCGGACCCCACGCAGATAGCGACATTCGCGCCGTGCCGCGAGCGCCGTCAGCCGCTCCGGCGCGCCGATCGCAGCGCCGAAGCCCTTGAGCAGGAAACCGGCGTGCTCGACGAAGCGCTCGGGGGCGATGCCGAGCCGGGTGAGGATCTCGGGCAGATCTGCCGGGATCGACCCGCGCTTGCGTGGATGCAGGGCGCGACCGAGCGAGTCGACGAGGGTCAGATAGTCGTCGAAGGTGAAGGGGATCGACGCGGGGACCTCGGCGGGGTTGCCGAAGGGCAGTAGTGGGGCAGGGGGCAGGCGATTGAGGACAGTCTCCCAAAGGTGAGCGCTGCGGGCGTCTGGATTCGGTGAGGCGTTGTCTGCGGTCTCAGGCGATGTGGATATGTGACTGGCTGGAGAGGCGCCGTCAGCCTCGGGGGGCGTGATCGTCTTTAGCTGGGGAATCGGTCGTTGCAAGTCGGGATGGACGTCTGGTGGTGGTTGCTGCTGCTCAGCAGCTGAGCCGTGCGCTATGTCGAGCTGCTGTCCGGTCATCGTGCCCTCGTCGCCCGCACGCAAGGCGGCGATCCGCGCCGCGATCCCGGTATGCGCACTCTCCTCCGGCGTCTCCGCGATCCCGGCCCGAATCGGGTTGAGATCGACATAGGCCATCACCGCCAACAGCGCCGTCTCGTCGAGGATCGCCTGCGAACGGAAGCGTCCCTCCCAGAACCGTCCCCGAACCCCATCCTCCCGATTCGCCGCCCGCGCGATCGACTCGTTCAACACCCGCATGAACCACGACAGATCCGCCAACCGCGCCCGGTAGGTCGCAACCAGCCCCGCGACCCCATCCAGCTCCGCCTCAGTCATCCCCGCCCGCGTCGTCGGCGACAGAAACCGTTCCACCACCATAGGCCCTCGGAACAGACACCGCCAGCGCCGCAACACCTCGGTATCCGACCACCCCGCCGCTCGATCCGCATCCACCCGCACCACCAGATGCACGTGATTGCTCATCACCGCATAGGCCGCCACATCGATCGCGAACACCCCCGCGAGCTGGCGCAACCGCAACTCCACCCAGCCGCGACGATGCTCGAAGCTCCGTCCGGTCAACCGATCGAAGCCGCAGAGATACGCCCGGCGAACACACCGCGTGACGACGTGATACCAGGGCGTATCGGACAAGGAGACGAGCGCGGCGCGGGGACGGGTCATGGGGCATCTCCGCTGGGGGTGTTGGGAGAAGCGTAGGAGAGCGCCTTGGGAGCGTCAACGGTAAGTGGGTGTCCCTTAACGATATGATACCAACGCCGAGACCTTTGCCCGCGCCGTGCGCGATCACTGGGGCATTGAGAACACCCTGCACTGGTCGCTCGATGTCACCTTCGGCGAGGACGCCTCGCGGGTACGTGACCCCGGAGGACGCGAGAACCTAGCCCGGTTACGCCGCTTGGCACTGACGCGTCTGAAGCAGGACAGCGCCAGGCTCAGCATCAAAGGCAAGCGCCAGAAGGCCGGCTGGGATGCGCGTTACCTGTTCAAGCTCATCTTCGAAGCACCGGACAAGCCAGAGAAATCAACGCCTTCCAGAGAAAAGAATATTAGTAAAGGGTGATGCAATAGCCCTGCCCCCCCCCTCCCCCCCCCCCCCGGCTATCCGATTAGGTTTCGACTCACTTTATTGCCCTAGTAATATTGAAGTTGCGTCTTGGCCAATAAGGCTCGGCAGATCAAATTCTCCGTCAGGAAGATTTGATATATCAAGAGAGCCGATAGCTTGACCAACAACAACCTCCCACGGTTTACCGTTTCCGCAAATAGCACAGATTAACTGCCTAATTGATTTAATCTTAGTGTTTACTAGGCGATCAGGAGAGTCTATTAGCTCTCGAATCTTTTTGTTATCTCTGTGCTTTTCATTTTCCTCCAGCCAAGAGTTGGCTGTAACCTTGAACTCTTCCCAAGTCTTGCCTAATACAGAAAGGCATTGGTTTGAAAGCAATAAATTCTCAATTGCGTAGCATTGCAGTCTATATCTAATCACAGACCGAATATCATTCAATTGTCCCGATACCCCATCACCATCACGAAGGGAGAATGCTTTTGGTTCGTCGTAAAGGCTTTCAATTAGGTCTGCAGTGAATTTTTCTAGTTCTTCTTGTTGATTCACTGAGCTAGCAATGACTGGAAATAATTTTATCCTACCCTGTGAACTTCGAGATGCTTGTTGCCATACCCTTTCATCATCTTCTCCCTCCAAAATGAGCATGACATCTTGACTCAAGCTTAATGAAAGGGGGTGACCAAAGAAAGGGGCGATTTTTTTTAATTGATTACTTATCTCAACGAATGAAACTTCATTAACGTTGAAGTTCTTGGTGCCAATTGATGTGTGTTCTGACTGAGAGAGTGAGCATACGAGAGGTGTGCTATGTGTTGCAAGAATAACAGCCACTTTTTCTCTTGCGGTGACATCTAACCCTTTAACTAAATTTATTAAAAATTTTGCCAACCTTGCTTGGAGGTCTGGGTGCAAATGAACATCAGGTTCATCTAGTAAGAGTAGATTGAGTTTGTCTTCTTTAAGATTGTCGAAAAAATACATCATCTCAACCGCTAAAGAGATTGATTCAGACTCTCCGCTACTGATTTGGTCTGGCTGAACCTCTTCGCCTTCGATATTTCTAAATACAAAATTTGAACCCTCTTGACAAATTGTCAGATTTGAAAGGAGTCTGTTAATTGAATCTAATCTTTCTGTGCGAAAGTTCTTGGTTTGATCAAGTCTTATTTCAGGGTTGTCCTGCAACTTTCTTAAATATGCAGTTTCAACCTCCCGAAGTAGATATGCAGAAGCGGCCTTAAAGTTGGCCGCTTGATTCTTTCTTCTGACACTACCAAGCCAATCAGGACTATTTTCCATGCTGGTAATAACGTTCCCATCGCGTTTGAACACACCAGCACGCTCGGGACTTATATACCTCGCAATATATTTGTCGCTCCCTACAACTCCTCGGTCAATTGCTCGAAGAAATCTACTTTTTCCAGCGCCATTTCTACCGAGCAGGATGTTTATATTCTGCAGACCTTTAGCTTCTACTTCGCCAATTACTAAAATATCTCGAATCATTATCAACTCTAAATTTTAATGGAAATCTAACAGTTAAATGGGCTGACGTCCGCACATGCAGTGCTAGACTGACAGCCGCCTAGTACAATACTGTCCCGACCACAATGCGCAGACGCCAACCGCCGACAACATCGGATGCCCTAACCCGCTTATTGTTAGAGCGAAAGCGAATTGATAATCGATGTATTTTCAAATGAAAACAGGCATCTAATGGAAACACACATCGCGTTGCCCGAACGATGGATGGTCAGCATGCCTGAACCCCAGGCTAAACGCCTCCAACTGAATTCCCGCAAGCACTCGCTCATCGTGCCCAACGTCTCGCACCCTCAACCCTCACCAACCTCTCAAACTCCCCCCCCGCGTAGCCACAATCCCCTCCCGCGCACCCCAAATATTAACATCCTCACCCCCAATCGCAGCAGCCATCAACGCCGGAAACTGATCCGGAGTGCAGGCGAAGGTCGGGATGCCCATGGCGGCGTATTGGCCGGCTATCTGGTGATCGTAGAAGGGCGCCCCCTCGTCGCTCAGGGCCAGCAGGGTGATGAATTCGACGCCGGACGCCTTGATGCTGGCGGCACGTTTGAGCATCTCGGTCTGATCGCCGCCTTCGTAGAGGTCGCTGATGAGGACGAAGACGGTGTCGCTTGGGCGTCGAATGAGGCCCTGACTGTAGGCGAGCGCCCGGTTGATGTCGGTCCCGCCGCCGAGCTGCACGCCGAAGAGCAGGTCGACGGGATCGTCCTGAAGGGCGTCGCTCATGTCGACGACGGCGGTGTCGAACACCACCAGTCGGGTGCTCAAGGCCGGCAATGAGGCCATGACGGCCGCGAAGATGCTGGAATAGACGACCGAGGTGGCCATTGAACCGCTCTGGTCAACACAGAGCACGACATCCCGCAGTGAAGAGCGCTTGCGCCCGAAGCCGATGCGGACCTCCGGGACGATGGTGCGTTGCGCCGGCTGGTAGTGCTTGAGATTGGCCTTGATGGTGCGGTGCCAGTCGATCTCCCTGAGCCTGGGCCGACGGTTGCGGACGGCGCGGTTGAGCGCGCCGGTCACGGCCTGACGCATGGGCTGCTCGAGTCGGCGCATCAGATCCTCGACCACGCGGCGGACGACCTGACGCGCGGTGTCCTTGGTACGGGCGGGGACGACGTGCTTGAGGGTGATGAGGGTCGCGATCAGATGGACATCGGCCTCGACCGCCTCCAGCACCTCGGGCTCCAGCAGGAGCTGCTCCAGCCCGAGTCGCTCGATGGCGTCCTTCTGCATGACCTGTACGATCGAGGATGGGAAATACTGACGGATGTCGCCGAGCCAACGGGCCACGTTGGGTGAGGAGCCCGCCAGGCTACCGCGTCGCCCCGCCTGACCGTAGACGGCGTCGAGGCACTGATCGATGCGGACATCCTCGCCTTGCAGGGCCAGCCCGATGCCGTCGGATGGCTCGCCGCCCAGGATCAGGCGCCAGCGCCGCTCGCGTGCGTCTTGACTCATTCGCCGTCCTCCAGACCGAGCAGCCGAGACAAGAGCGGCAGCGTCGCCTCCGCCCGCGCGCGGTCGAACTCGCCGGGATGGTCGTGTGTCGAACCGAACCCCACGGGTCCGCGTTTGACGCGCTCGCCCATCTGCCGCCGCTCGGCGGCCTCGAAGCTCGAAAAGGTCCGCCGCAGCAGCGGGATGACCTGCATGAAGGTCTCCTCGGGAAGCTGGCAGACCCATTGGTCGACGAGCTGCCAGAGGGCGTGGTCGTGGATCAGGAGCTGACCGCTGTCACGCAGAAAGCCGTCCAGCCAGGCGGCGGACTGGCCGGGCGCGTTCCCCCTCGACAAGGCCAGACCGAGCTGGCGGGCGGCGTCTTCCTCGTCCATCGCGCCGGTGTCGAGCAGCAGCCGGCAGCAGCGCCCGCGAATGATGCCCTGCAGGCTCTGGGTGTCGGCAAGCTGGCTCAGGGTGTGCTGCCACTGGGCTTGGAGGCGCGTGTCGTCGAGGAGTCGGAGCCCCTCGTGGACGCCCTGGATGTGCTCGAAGAGGGTCTCCGCCGCCTCCTCGTTGAGGCCGCTGCAGGCATTGGGGAGGCCGATGAAGATGCGCGCCAGGAGGCCGTCCAGGAGCGTGTCGACGCGCTCGAGCGCCGTCTTGCGGACATCCCCGTAGCGGGCCAGCCGGGCCAGCTCCGGGACGGCCTGCATCAGCACCAGCACGTCGGCGGCGAGCGCCGCTCGGGCCTGGAGCTGTTCGATGACGGGCTCGATGGCCTCGCCCAGCTCGGCGAGCAGCGCCTGCCGCGCCAAGGCCGCCAACTGGCCGATGTCCTCGCGCCGATGCGCCTCCTGAACGACCGCCGTCGTCGCCGCCTGCGCGATGCTGTTGCCCCAGCGTCCGGCCTCGATCAGCGCCACCTCGAAGTCCGGCTCCCACTTGAGTCGCCAGGACTCCTTGAAGGTGCCCTTGCCCGCTTCGCGTCCGCCGTTGCGGCCCCAGGGGACATCGAGGAACCGCAGCCGATGCAGGAGATGGCTGCGGGCCAGATCGTTCGGCTTGCGCAGATCGAGCACCAGTGACTGATCGCTCGCGCTCGGCTTGAGCCGCAGACGCCGCTGCTGGGCGCGCAGGTCCTCCTGCAGCGGCGTCGCGGGCGTCGACTCGGGCACCTGCCCCAGCCGCTCGCCGACGATGAGACGCGCCTGGATGAGTTGCATCGGCGCCGATTCACCGAAGAGCATGACGGTCTGGGTCGCGTCGTTGAGTTCGGCGAGCGAGGGCAGGGGACGAGCACGCATGGCCGCCAGCGTCTCGGCGAGACGCACGGACTCGATGACATGGGCGCTGGAGATGTCGAGCCCCTCGGCCCGGAACGCCTGGGCGACCTTGATCAGCCAGGGGGTGGCGACGTCGCCGGACCGGGACCAGAGGTGATCGTACCAGCCGGGCGACCCGATCCCGGCACCGTAACCGCTGTGGTAGCTCAGGCGCCCGTAGGTCCAGGGAACCCAGGTCGCGGTCGTCTTGACCTTGGGCAACCCCTTGAGGAGCCGGTTGTCCTCGCTCTGCTTGGGGCGCTGCTCCAGCGCCGGGACGTGCCAGGCGCCGCAGACGACGGCGATGCGCGCAAAGCCCTCCTTCTCGGTCGCGCGCAGGATCTTGCGCATGGCGGCCTCGCGATAGCGCTCCAGGATCGGCAGATCCTGCGCAAGCTCCCCCTCGACCTGCTCGCGCAGCGCGGTCATGACGGTGCGGATGCCGTCGAAGAGCGACTCGGTGTCGCGACGCTCCTCGACCATGTGCTCCCACCAGCGCTCGCTGTCCTCGTAACCGGCGGCCTGCGCGATCAGCGCGAGTGGATCGCCGCGCCAGGGCTCTGCTGGCTCGGCGCTCGGCTCGATCTCGTCATCCTCCGAGGGGTCCGCGTCCGATGCGGCACGCTCCGCAGCCTCCTCACGTTCTCGGCGCCGAAGCGCAATGCGGTTGGCGAGCGGCAGATCCATGAAGCGGATCGGGAGGTCGCGCCCCAGGGCGTACTGGATCGCCTGCCACTCGGGCGAGAAGCGGGCGAAGGGATAATAGGAGGCGTCGCTCGGGTCGTCCGGCGCATAGACGAGCATGGCGACCGGCGGGCGCATCTGGGCGTCACTGGCCAGCGCGACCAGCGCATCGCCTTCCGGCGGCCCCTCGATCAGGACGATGTCGGGCGCCAGACGCTCAAGGACGTCGAGCAGACTGCGCGCGGAGCCCGGACCATGGTGTCTGACCCCGAAGACATGGGTGCTCATAGCACCTCGCGACAGGCCCGATAGAGATCCTTCCAGTCCGAGCGTTCCTTGACGACGGTCTCCAGATACTCCTGCCAGACGACCTTGTCCTGCACCGGATCCTTGACGATCGCGCCGAGCAGCCCGGAGGCCACGTCGCCCGCGCGCATCTGGCCGTCGCCGAAGTGCGCGGCCAGGGCCATGCCGCTGTTGACGACCGAGATCGCCTCGGCCGTGCTCAGGGTGCCGGAGGGTGTCTTGAGCTTGGTCTTGCCATCGGCGGTCATGCCCTGACGCAGCTCGCGGAAGACGCTGACGATGCGCTGGATCTCCTGCAGCGCGGGCTTCTCGACCGGCAGCTCGAGCGCGCGCCCGAGCCGCTCGACGCGCTGCTCGACGATCTCGGTCTCTTCCTCCAGGGTCGCCGGCACCGGCAGCACCACGGTATTGAAGCGGCGCTTCAGGGCGCTCGACAGCTCGTTGACGCCCTTGTCGCGGTTGTTGGCGGTGGCGATGACGTTGAAGCCCTTGCGTGCCTGGACCTCGGTATTGAGTTCCGGCACGGGGAGCGTCTTCTCGGACAGGATGGTGATGAGGCTGTCCTGTACGTCCGCCGGGACGCGGGTCAGCTCCTCGACCCGGACCAGGGCGCCGTGCTCGAGGGCGTGCATGACCGGGCTCGGCACCAGCGCGGCCCGCGAGGGACCGTCCGCGATCAGCCGCGCATAGTTCCAGCCGTAGCGCAGCGCCTCCTCGCCGATCCCCGCCGTGCCCTGAACCACCAGGGTGGAATCGCCCGAGATCGCCGCGGCCAGGTGCTCGGAGACCCAGGACTTGGCGGTCCCCGGGAGCCCATAGAGCAAGAGGGCGCGATCGGTCGCCAGCGTGGAGATGGCGATCTCCATCAGCCGGGCCTGACCGATGTACTTGGGGCTGATCTCGACCCCATTGCTCAGCGTGCCGCCCATCAGGTAGGTGCGCACGGCCCAGGGCGAGAGCGCCCAGTTGGGCGGCCTGGGATGCTCGTCGACCGCCTTGAGCGCCTCGATCTCGTGGGCGAACTCCTGCTCGGCGTGCTGGCGCAGGATGGCTTCGTTGGGGCTTTGGGTGCTCAAGGCGTACCTCGTTGGTCTGATTCGATGCGTGCGGACTCGATGGCCTGGATCATATCGTTGCGAAACCTCAGGGTGTCGAGCATCTCGGTGGCGATCCTCTGCCACGGGGAGGACGCCTGAAGATGCGGCCCAAGGTCATGTTCCATGGCCTGATAGCCGCCCGGGTCGAGGTGCGCCGCAACCTGACGGAGGGTGGCGTAGCGGGCATAGTTGGCATCCGGCGTCTGCTCGCGGAACAGCTTGAGACAGGCCTGGCGCACGACCGACGAAAAGGACGGACTCCAACGGTGCCCGAGATGACCGAGCCGATCGAAGGCCCGCTTGAACGGCTCGTCCGTGCTCGGCATGGCGAGGGGCTGGGTCAGCGCGTCCTCCTGCTCCGAGGGGGGCAGGATCGCCCACAACGCGGCATCGGCGTCGACCGTCCCCGCGATCAGCGCACGCGCCCATGCGCCATTGCCGAAATGCCGGGTGGCGCGCCGCCAGCCCGCCAGCAGCGTGCCCTGCCACGCGTGCCCCTCGACCATGCGGAGGATCTCGGGGGCGGAAAGCTGCCAGCGTTCGACCCAATGGTCGGGATCGACCAGCCCCAGCAGCTGCTCGAGCCACCAGGCCTTGCGTCCCATCCCCTTGGGTGGTTTCTCGTGGATGCCGATTGTCGTCCAGGCGCTGTCCCAGTCCTCGGGCAGGGTGACGCTCAGCTCGCCCTTGCGGCCCTTGAGCTGCCCCATCAGCCCGGTCCTGGAGTCGAACCCGAGCCAGCCATCCAGCAGCTCCACCGCCCGTGTCCGCACCGTCGAGCCGGGGATTCGGGCCAGGAGTCCAGCCGCATCGCCGCGCACGTCCTTGCTGCGATCCGCGAGGGCGGACTCCAGGAAGGCCACATCCGCTGGTCCCGATGCGTCGCTCAAGACCCCCAGCAACTTGCGTCGCTCACGGGCACCTTCCTGTGACCAGACGGCGGCCAGCAACTCGACGGCCTGTGCGGGAGCCTCGCGGCGCGTCTGGACCAGATAGGCCAGTCGCTGCTCCGGTGTGCCGGTCTCCCATAGCGCCGCGTCGAGCCGCCCGAGATCCGCGACGCTCAGCAGCGGCGCCCACTCCGGGCTCTGTCCCGCCAGCCACAGGCCCTTTGCGCCGATGACGACGATGATCGCCCGCCGCAGGTCGGGACTGCGCGAGGCCAGTCCCAGGAGCGTCGGAATGCTGGACTCCGGGGCACGCAGCCCGTGCTCGGCGAGCAGCGCCAGCCATTCGGGGAACAGGGTCTTGAGCCGATCGTCCTGGAGCAGGAGACGCAGATGCCGGGCGCTGCCGAGGGCGGGGCGTGGGTCCGGCTCGGCCGGCGATGGCGCAGCCGATGCGAGCCGAGCCGGCAAGCGCCCGGCTTGGACGAAATTGCCCACGACCGCCGAGCAGCGCAGCAGCTGGACCGGGGCGTCCGTCTCTTGGGCTTGCAGGCCGGACAAGAGCGTTCCGAGTGCATCGGGCGCATCCCAGGTCCGGGTGCCGCGCTCGGTGCCGAGCAGCGCGGTGCGCGTGAGGTCGTTCCAGAGCTCGATCACGAAAGCTCCATGTGCAGTGCGTGAAAGCCCTGGAGACGCGATCCGTCCGCGATGGTCAGCGGGAAGAAGGCCTCTCCATCCCATTCGCCGAACAGTTGCACGGGCGCGCCGCCGCCCATGGCCAGCAGCTCCCAGCGCAAGGGGAAGTGGGGCGCGAGCGGGATCTGTCGGTGCTCCGCATCGATTAGCAGCCAGTGCTCGTCCACCTTGACCGGGGTCAGGTCGCGCAGCGCGGCCGGAATCCGCTCCAGCCAGGGGGTCGCGGCCAGACGCTCGGCATAGGTGCGGTAGAGTCCGTCGAGCCCGTCGCCTGCGGCGATCAAGGCGTTCGGCTGCGCCGGTTCGATCCCCTGCTGTGTCTTCAGGAGCGCGCGAACCGGCCAGGTCGCCGGATAAAAGGCCAGCTCACCCTCGATACCGACGCCCTCCGGCGGCATGATCGGCAGCACGGCGCCGGCAACCGCGAAATCCAGCAGTAGCGCCCAGCGTTGGGTGCGCTCGCCGCGCAGCCAGGTGCGCTGGATCTGGAGACGATCCGCGTCGCTGGTCCACTTGCCCATGACCCGCCAGATATCGGCGACGCCGGGCTGGGCCAGGACCGTCTCCTTGGCCAGGGGGATGCCAAGCAGCTCATCGAGATCCGCCCGGACCGGCTCCGGCAGCGTCTCGCGGCGCTGATAGGCGTCCAGAATCAACTGGAGACGCGACAAGGCCTGCAGGGCGGTGCCCTGCCACTGCTCGGAGCCATAGCGCGCCTCCTGGCAGCGGTGGAGCCAACGCGCCAGGCCCGGGATCTGCGCGTCGACCAGACGCGCCGCCATGTGGTTCCAGGACTGCTGCTCCATGGCGCGAGCCAGGCCCTGGCGCAGGGTATCGGCGAGCCAGCGCTGCAGCTCGTCGAGACCCGCCTGCATCTTCTCCTCGCGCTGATCGCGGCGCTTCGCCTGTGCGGCGGCACGGCGCTGCGCGGTGGCCGGGTCGACCGGCTCGGCCGTCTTGGTCTTGCCTCGCGCCTCACGCTCCGAGCGCGCCTCGCGCTTGTCCAGCCATTCGGCGACCCATTGGGGCGGGGCATCCGTGGCGAAGGCCGAGGCGGACGCGGCATGGGCCAGGGCGAGCCCCAGACTGTGCTTGCAGGGGAACTTGCGGCTCGGGCAGGAGCACTTGAAGGCCGGTCCGGCGGTGTCGATGCAGGTCTGATAAGGCGTGCTGCCGCTGCCCCTGATCTCGCCCCAGATCAGCCGATCCGTCTGGCCGAGGCGCTGCCACTTCGCGGCGCTCGCCAACTTGCGACCCGCGCCGATGGACGCGGTGTCGGGCGCCATGCCGCTGACCTGCTCAACCGTCCAGGGGGCCGCCATCGCCGCGCTAGCCCAGTACGTCAGTCAGAGCCTGGAGTCCCATTCCGGAGTCCATGAAGACGCGTGCGGCGAGGGTCTGGCTTCGAGGTGCGTTCATCGAGCGGGGGATCCTTGATCGTGAGGGCGCATCGGGCGCGCAAGCAGCGACGGGGCGACAGCCGTGGGCCGCAAGGCCCGCGATCCGTCGGCTTCGCGACCGGTCGCGTCCCGACTCTAGCAGCCAGAGTCGGGAGGGGGAAGAGCGACTTCAAGCTGATAAGTGGGTGTCCTCTTTACCTACGACACCTTTCCGGGGAGAAGGCTTTCACCTCCAAATCTCTTGCCGGCTTTTCCCGGCGCTCTGGGTGTCCCTTTCTCCAATTTGCCGACCTCGATCATCGTAACTCGCCTTTAATCAGAACGACTCTGCATATAAACACTAAAACCCAACTCTTGTTCAAGCGCGTTGGCAACAGCATCATATATATATTCTTTATAATCCAGTGATTGCGAAAACTCCCAATCACTTTTTATATTAATATGAACGCAGCCATCGTATGGGCCTGAAGCAATACCCTCGTTCAGCATATATTGAACTAGTGGATTTGTGATGTCATAAGTCACCGCATTGGCGAATCCACAATATCCACCTGAAATATCGTGACTTGCCTTGTACTCTTCAGCAGCAGCTTTACCGGCGACCCTAGCCTTTTTAATAGCTTGATCGATAATCTCTTGCACATTTTTGGGTGTGTCTGCGAGTATGATTGTTGTTATTAAATCTATATCTTGAAGCCCCTCAATAGTTTGTGAGGATAAGCTACCATTAACCTCTACCTGAGAAACTACATTTTCCAAAACGACGATAAATGAATTTTCAATTAGCTTCTTTGAAAACGGCGTTCCGTAATCGTTTGATTCAGCGAAGTAAAATCCCGTGATTAGATCCTGTATTAATTTTGCTTCTTCATTTGTCCAGACGATAACGCATAATCTGGAAAAATAGCCCTCATTTTCTTTGCCAACAAATAATGGCAATCCAGGTATGGCGTCATAACAACCATCTCCTCTCTTTCCCCATACATAGTCTCCATCTTTATTATTTACTTTCCATCGCCATTCACGTTCATGGCTCCAGTCGATCCATCTTTTACTGGAGAGGCTATAAGCAACATATCTATATTGCTCTTCTAAAGGCAAAATTGTTTCTTCAAATATTCTGCAATATGGCTCATTTTTAATATATTTAACATTAGAGTTGGATAATCCATATATTACAGGGCGACCTCCAGCTGAAAAAAATTCACTTTTTAAGAACGCTATACCGTACGCCGACACACAATCAGTTTTCCCTCTTTCTTTCGCATATGTGGCAAAAGAGTAAAGAGGCATTTCAGTAACACAGATCGCAGGTTTTCCGCCATATATGGTTGTTCGGCCAGATCTGAAAGAATATCCGGGGTATAAGCCACCAAGACGAATTATTGTTTTTAAGACAGAAAATGCATCTGCATCGGGCTCTAACTCGCCGCCAGAAAAATAATCAAACTCCTCTTCTATTTCTTCCGGGAAGTCCTGTTCTGGATTTCTATCCCGAACAAAGTGAATTAACCATGACGTGTGGTCGTGTCTCATCTTCTCTTCCTAAGAGTTATAATATGGCACTACATTTTGTACGAAAACCGGTAGTGCCCTAAACGATAGGGTTCGATAAAATCAGAATCTCTTTTTTTAAGGATGAAGAAGATGTATCTGACATGCCCGCAATGTCACTCCAATCATGTGACTAAAAATGGATTCAACCGGCTTCATAAGCAGTTGTACAAGTGTCAAGATTGCGGTCGCCAGTTCATGCTCCATCCTGCCAAGGGACCGGTTTCTCAGGAAAACCGCGAACTGATCGATCGATTGGTGCTGGAAAAATCTCCCTGCCCGGAATTGCCCGTGCGGTGAAGGTCTCCAAGGCTTGGCTGCAGAACTACGTGAACGAGAATTTCAAGAAGGTTCCTCTTCAGGTCGCGCTAAAAAGACATCACCCCCTACGGAGTGATCCTGGAGCTGGAGTGAGACGAGCTGTGGTCCTTTTGGGTATTCGTTTCAAGCACTTGAAGTGCGTCAGTCAACGCCTTCCATGCAGAGCGCCATAAACTCCCCCCAAACCCCATCCTCCACCCAAACCTCCCGCATCGGAAACCGCGCCACCTCCTCAGCCTCTCCCAACTCAATCCGCCGATACAGATAAACAAACGCACTCACCCGCATGTTCCGCGCGCAGTGCACCCAGACGCGTCGGCCCTCTCGCTGCAACGCGCGCAGCAAGACGGAGAAGGTCTGGTAGTTGGAGACCTGCGGCTGTTCCCAGTCGACGGGGATCTGGATGTAGCTCAGCCCGAGCGCGGTGATGCGTTCGGCCTCGCCGGGGAGGGCGTTGTGGGCGGTGGGTGGGGCGAGGTTGATGACGGTGTCGACGCCCAGCCGGGGCAGGGCGGCGATGTCGGCCTCGGAGAGCTGGCTTGAGGTCCAGAGCCAGTCGAAGACCTGGTGGGTGTTCTCGGCGTCCACGGCGCTTCGGTCCTTGCACGCCCAGGTTGCTGACCGACGCGGTCCGGCGATCTTCGCGGGCCCTGGAGGTGGCTTCCACCCGAGTCTATACCACCCTTTTGGTGCAGTGGAAGCCCTGTGTGTACGGCTCGGCTCAGGGCGGCCCGAGCCGCTGCAGCTTGGTCGCATAGTCGAGCGCCAGTTGCTGCTCGCCGTGACGGCGGGCGAGGTCGACGATGGCGACCAGCAGGTCGCGATCCTTCGGGTGACGACGCTGGGCGGCGCGCAGGGTGGCGAGCGCGGTCTCTGGCTCGCCGGCGCGGGCCTGGGCGAGCCCGAGGACATAGGCATGGCGTGCGTTGTCGGGGGCGAGGCGGGCGGCGTGGCCGAGTGCCTCGACCGCGGCGGGCCAGCGCTGTTGGCGGATCAGCGCGAGGCCGAGCGCGTGGTGCAGGGTGGCGGCCTCGGGGCGTTGGGCGAGCCCCTGGCGGAGGGTGCGCTCGGCCTCTGCGTCCCGACCGAGTGCGCGCTGGAGGTCGGCCAAGTTGACATAACCTGGGACGAACCCGGGATCGAGCCGGAGCGCGGTGCGATAGGCGCGTTCGGCGGCCTCGGGGCGGCGGGCGTCGAGTTCGAGCAGGCCGATGTTGAGGTGTGACTCGGGTCGCTCGGCGGTGGCCAGTTGGGTGGCGCGATAGTCGTCGAGCGCCTGTTCCAGCCGTTGTGCCTCGGCGGCGTCGCGGGGCGTGGCGGCGAGCGGCGCGACGCGGCGCGCGGCGATCATGCGCACCGCGCGCACCGGGTCGTCGAGCCGGGGCAGCGCCAGGGCGCGCAGGGTCGCGGTATCGGCGCCGGCGAGTGCGTCCAGCGCTGCTGCGCGCACCAGGGGGGCGGGGTCGTCGAGCAGGCGGCGCAGGGTCAGCTCGCGCCGTGGATCGGGTGCGCCGCGCAGCAGGTCGAGCGCGCTGGCCCGGGCGATCGCCGGTTGGTCGCGGTCGGCGGCGATCCGGAGCAGGCGCGGCTCGGCTGCGCGCGGGTCGTGGCGACCGGCGTGGAGGACCTCGCCGAAGTGGGACGCTCGCTCGGGCCGCGTGCCGTACCAGCGCGTTAGCGCCGCCTCGGCCCAGGCCGGATCGCGGTCCTGATGACACTGGTTGCAGGCGTTGGGGGTGCCGAGGGTGCGGCTGAGGTCGGGGCGGGGGATGCGCAGGCTGTGGTCGGCGCGTTCGTCGATCACCATGTAGCGGCGCTGCGGCATGTGACAGGCGACGCAGGCCGCGCCGCTGGAGCCTGCGGGGTGATGATGGTGCGCCGGGGCGTCGTAGCGCGTCGCCGTGTGGCAGCGGGCGCAGACCGCATTGCCCGGCGCGCGTGGCTGGAGGTCGTGCGGGTCGTGACAGTCGCTGCAGGTCACGCCGTGCCGGTACATGCGGCTCTGGATGAAGGAGCCGTGGACGAAGACCTCGTCGAGGATCTGCCCGTCGGGGTGGTAGCGCCCGGGTTCGAGCAGGGCGAGACGGTGGGTCTGGCCGAGCGGCTGGCCGGGCGTCGGGTCCTCGTGGATCAGCCCGCGCCGGGCGTGACAGCGGGCGCAGGTGTCGAGTTCGTGCTGCGCGGTGCGCGCCACCGTGCGTCTGGGCAGGCCGTGCTCGGGGTCGATCACCCAGTGCCCGCCGTCGCGGTCGCGGAGGTCGACGTGTAGCCCCTTGGTCGCGCTCCACTGGCCGGGCCCGGCGGCGACCGCGCGGGCCTCGGCGACGTGTGTCGCGCCCGCGCCGTGACAGGCCTCGCAGGCGACGTCGATCTCCGACCAGGTGGTGTGGTAGTGGTCCTCGGCGAGGTCGTAGCCCTTGCGCAGGCCGGTCGAGTGACACTCGGCGCACTGGTGGTTCCAGGTCTGGTCGCGGCTGGTCCAGTGCAGCGGGTGCTCGGGGGTGAGCGGGGTGTCGGGGTAGAGATGGAACCAGCGCTGGCCGCCGTCCTCTGGCGCGCGCGCGTCCCAGGCGATGCCGAGGGGCTGGAGACGACCGCCGGGGAAGGCGATGAGGTATTGCTGCAGCGGCCACCAGCCGAAGGTGTAGTCGATGCGATAGGTGTGGATCGCGCCGTCCGGCCCCTCGGTGTCGACGTAGAAGCCGCCATCGCGACGGAAGAAGCGGCTGGTGACGCCGTGCGCCTCGATGCGGGCGTCGGCGAAGTCGCCGAGCACCGTCTGCTCGCTCGCCTCGGTCATCGCCAGATCGTGGTGCGAGCCGCGCCAGCGCGCGGTCTCGGCGGGGTGGCACTCGGCGCAGACGGCGACGCCGACATGCCCGGGCGAGTGCGCCGGGCTCGCCGTCGGCGCGAGCAGCACGACGAACAGCGCGAGCGCGCGCGTCGGCGACATCAGCGCGGCGTGCTCGGCGCCGCCGGGAACACCCGCAGCCAGTCCTCACGCATCGACACCAGTCGCCAGCCCTTGCCCTCGGCGTCGTCGAGCGCCTGGTCGAGCCGACCGATGGCGCTGTCGCGGTCATAGGCGTATTCGCGTTCGGGGTCGTCGTGGTGGATCAGCAGGCCGAGCCGGGGACCGTCGCCGCTGGTGGTCCAGTCGAGCATCTGGTAGTCGCCGTCGGAGTTGCCGACGGCGAGGATCGGGCGGCGACCGATGTGACGGGCGATGCCGACCGGCTTGCCGGCCTTGTCGTCGACGAAGCCGATCTCGGGTCGGCGCATCAACCGGGGCTGGCCGTCGTCGCCGATCTCGTAGACCAGCTCGATCTGCGAGCCGATCACCTGCTCGGGCGGGATGCCGTAGACCGCTTCGGTCCAGGGGCGCATGAAGTCGATGCCGCCGCCGGAGACGATGAAGGTCTTGAAGCCTTCGGCGCGCAGATAGGCGAGCAGCTCCAGCATCGGTTGGTAGACGAGGTCGGTGTAGCGCCGGTCGAAGCGCGGGTGGTGCGCCTCGGCGATCCAGGCGCTCACCAGTGCGGCGAAATCGGCGCTGGACAGCCCGGTGTGGGTGGCGGCGATCAGCTCGAGGATGGCGTGGTGCCCTGCCTCGGCGAGTGCGTCGAGATCGTCCGCGAGGACCGCGTCGAAGGGCGGCTGGGTCGACCACTGCGGGTGTGACGGGGCGAGTGCCCGCACCCGGTCGGCGGCGAACACCAGCTGGGTGTAGACCGGTTGCTCGACCCACAGGGTGCCGTCGTTGTCGAAGACCGCGATGCGCGCCTCGGCGGGGACGAAATCCGCTCCCGGGGTGGTGACGGCATCGACGAACCCGATTATCGAGGTCTTGAGCGCGCCCGTTCGCCACGAGGGCAGCGGGTCGGCGAGCGCGAGCGTGGGCAGGAGCAGGCAGACGAGCAGTAGGCGCGGACGCATGGTGGGGATCCTTCCTGTGTGGTGTCGGGTCAGAAGTGCCAGCTCGCGGCGAGCATCGGACCGCTGAAGCGGATGTGGTCGAGCCGCTCGTCGTCGTCGAACGACCAGGCGAGATGGCGATAGAGCAGCGAGACGGCGAGCGCCTCGCGGCGATAGCTGATCCCGCCGAGCGCCTGCCAGGCGAGGTCCGACTGGCCGGCGCCGAGATCGACCCGCCAGGGCAGTGACCAGCGCTGATCGAGCACGATCCGTCCGCGCAACCCGCCGATCAGGTCCCAGGCGCCCTGCGAGGCGCGGCGCTCGCGGGTTCCGGGAATCGTGTTCGAGAAGTCGATCTCCAGATCGAGCCGCCGCACCCCGGCGAGCAGGTCGAGCTGAAGGCGCTCGCGCTCGACCAGCCGGTATGCGCCGCTCAGGTCGAGGATCCAGCCCTTGGTGCCGAGTTTGGCATCGACCCGAGGGCCGTCGCCGATCGGCAGGGTCGCGCCACCCTCGGCGCTGACGTTGAGATAGACGACGTCGCCGATCAGTGTCCAGGAGCCGCGTCTGGCCTCCAGAGCGCCCATGAAGGCGAGATCGAGGTTGCGGATCAGGGTGTCGAAACCGACGTCGAGATCGGCGCCGCGGGCGGTCTCGCCCTCGATGCCGGCGCCCCAGAGATAGAGGCTGGCGCGGTAGTGGGTCTCCTCGGCGGTGCTGGAGGCGCTGGCGAGGACGCAGCCGGCCAGCAGGGCGGTGGTGATCCGGGGACGACTTGGGGACATCCGTGGCTCCTCGGGTCGAGAGGGATCGGCGCGCGGGGACGCCTCGGTCCCCGCGCGCCGGTGCGACGCCTAGTGTGCGCCCGGGGTCAGCATGGTCTCCATCACCTTGTCGAGACTGAAGCTCGCCGCCTCCTGGCGTGGCGGGAACTCCTGGAAGGTCTCCAGGAAGTTCGCCACATAGGCCTGTGCCGGCACCAGCAGGAAGGCGCGGTCGAGCTGCCAGTCGTGATAGGTGTTGGAGGTGATGGTCGCGCGCTCGTACGGATCACGCCGCAGGTTCTCGATCAGCGGCACCCGCAGCGGCACGAAGGGCTCCATCCACACCCGCAGCGTGCCCGGGCTCTTCTGCTCCATGAAGAGGATCTTCCAGTCGTCGTAGCGCAGCGCGGTCAGGTCGCCGTCGTCGGAGAAGTAGAAGATCTCGTGGCGCGGCGTGTCCGCGGTCTCGCCGGTGAGCAGCGGCAGGATGTCGTAGCCGTCGAGATGGACCCGGTAGTCGCGCCCGATCGCCTGATAGCCCTCGAGCAGCTGCTCCTTGATGCCGGGCTCGCCGGCGATCGCGAGCAGCGTCGGCAGCCAGTCCATGTGATGGACGATGGCGTTGCTCCAGGTTCCGGGCTCGATCCGGCCCGGCCAGCGCACCATCGCCGGCACCCGCCAGCCGCCCTCCCAGTTGGTGTTCTTCTCGCCGCGGAAGGGGGTCGCCGCCGCGTCCGGCCAGGTGTTGTAGTGCGGGCCGTTGTCGGTGGAGTAGAACACCAGGGTGTTGTCGGCGATGCCCAGTTCGTCGAGCTTGTCGAGCAGCTGGCCGACGTGCATGTCGTGCTCGACCATGCCGTCGGCGTACTCGTCCTGCCCGGAGATCCCGCGCAGCTCGTCCTTGACGTGGGTGCGAAAGTGCATGCGGGTGCCGTTCCACCACACGAACCAGGGCTTGCCCGCCTTGGTCTGCTCCTCGATGAAGCCGAGCGCGCGGGCGACGGTCTCGTCGTCGATGGTCTCCATCCGCGCCTTGGTCAGCGGGCCGGTGTCCTCGATCTTCTGGGTGCCGTCGGGCAGGGCCCAGGCGTGGATCACGCCGCGTGGCCCGAAGCGCTCGCGAAAGGCCGGGTCCTTGGGATAGTCGAGGTTCTCCGGCTCCTCCTCGGCGTTGAGGTGGTAGAGATTGCCGAGGAACTCGTCGAAGCCGTGGTTGGTCGGCAGGTGCTCGTCGCGGTCGCCGAGGTGGTTCTTGCCGAACTGGCCGGTGGCGTAACCCTGCGCCTTGAGCAGCCCGGCGATGGTCGGGTCGGCCTCGTGCATGCCTTCCTCGGCCCCCGGCAGCCCGACCTTCGAGAGCCCGGTGCGGAACACGCTCTGGCCGGTGATGAACGACGAGCGCCCGGCGGTGCAGGACTGCTCGCCGTAGTAGTCGGTGAAGGTCAGGCCCTCGTCGGCGATGCGGTCGATGTTGGGCGTCTGGTAGCCGACCAGTCCGTGGGTGTAGGCGCTGATGTTCGACTGACCGATGTCGTCGCCCCAGATCACCAGGATGTTGGGCGGCTCGGCGGCGCCCGCGGTCGAGACCGCGAGCAGCGCCGTCAGCCCCAGCC
The DNA here is from genome assembly GCF_003718675.1 of Marichromatium sp. AB32. NCBI lineage: Bacteria > Pseudomonadati > Pseudomonadota > Gammaproteobacteria > Chromatiales > Chromatiaceae > Marichromatium > Marichromatium sp. AB32. The sequence continues at coordinate 8,513 of NZ_RHFJ01000012.1, read as the reverse complement.
CCAGGGCGCCGCGCCGATGGCGTCCCCTCGGATGCGTGCGATACGACCTCGGATGTTGCGATCGAGCCATCTGCAATCTCCTCTGGTTGGTCTTGCGTTGCGCGCGCGTGCGCCGGACGAGGGACGAACGCCCGCCCGGGATCCGTCACGCGACCCCGGGGCAGTGCCCGATGTCGCGTCATCAGTCGAGTGAGCGAGTCGGACGTCGAACCCGCTCGGGGAGGTGTTGCCATCGCCGGGGCTTGGGGCGTCGCCCTTCGGGGTCGGTCGGCGGAATGGCGGTCGAGGTCGGTTGCTGTTGGATTTTACACTTTGGGTGTAAAAGACTCGTTCGCAAGTCGCTCGTTCGGGGCGAGCGACCCGAAGGGTTTGCCGGTGTGACGAGCGGGGGCGGTGGATGGTGCCCCGGTGCTTGTGGGCCTGACTCGGGCAGGGAAAAAGAGCGATCGGCCAGCTCGCTGGTTGGCCGAGGCGCGGCGCGCCGCAGGATGGATGGCGCTCTCGCGTGAGTCGATGGGGTGAGTGACCGACCGGCCCGATGCCGATGATCGGCGTCTGCGCCCGGTCATTCATCCCATCCTACGTCTCGTCCAGCTTCCAGCGATCAGCTTCCAGCCTCCAGTCGGGGAGGCTGGTGTGCATGATCGGCGATTGACGGGAAGACGGTATCTTGGCGGTTTAATCTCTCCGGCTGGCGGCTGGCCCCCCGTCCACCAACGCTGCCGAGTCGGCGATCGAACGCTGGATGGACGGGGAGCCCGAGACCGCCGACCGAATCAGTCCGGCTGCGCGGGAGAGGAAGCGGGCTCGGTCGAGATCGTCTCGGCGGGCGTCTCTGGCGGCGCGCTGTCCGGCGCTGCCGGGCTCTCGGGCTCCGTCGCCGGTGCTGGCGCTTCCGGCGCGACCGTCAGGTCATCGGCCTCCAGGTCGAGCAGCTCGCCGAGGTCGTAGCGGGAGAGCCGGAAGACATGGGGCAGGTGGTCGCTCTGTAGCGCATAGTCGCCGTCGTCGAGTGCGCCGATGCGGTAGTGACGCGTGCCCGTCTCCAGGCTGAGGTCGAGTTCGAGCACCGGCTGGTCGAGCCCGTGCGCGGACTCGGCCCCGGCATCGAGCAGGGTGCGGTAGCCGAGGTTGGCGACGCTGCGCACCAGGGTGTCGATGGCGTGCTGGTCAGCGCTGCGGCCCTCGGTCGCGCCCTCCAGTTGCCAGCCCTCGCCGTCGCGCGCGACCCGCCAGCCGTCACCGGCGATGGCGGTGATCTGCTCCGGCTCGACGCGCAGCAGCCCGGTGTCGATCCAATCCTCGGCGCGGTTGGAGAGATCGGCGAGGGCGAGCGGCAGGTCGAGCACCGCCGTCTCCCCGGCGGGGCGGGCGAACAGCCGACGGTAGCCGGGCGAGTCGCCGGCATAGAGTGTGGCGAGCGGCTCGCCAGCCTGATCGGCGAGCACCAGCCGCCGCTCGAAGGCGTCGTCGGCGACGCGGAAACGCGCCAGGGCCGCGTCGCTGGTGGCGATCGGCGGGGTGCGGCGTAGTGCGCCCAGGGTGTCGAGCAGGCGCGCGACCTGACCCTCGCGCACCGGCACGCCGCCGAGGCTGGCGAGGGTCCAGCCGTCCTCGCCGCGTTCGAGCACCAGCGGCTCGCTGTCGTCGGGGCCTGCGATGGTCACCCGCGCGACCGTCTCGGGGTCGAGGTCGAAGAGCGCGGCGCCGCTCGGGGCGGGGGTGCCGACCCCGGCGCCGCCGAGCCCGAGGATCAGGGCGAGGAGCAGTTGCAGCGCTAGGAACGCGCCCAGCGCGAGCACCACGGGCGCGCGCAGATCGGCGCGCCAACGCATGTCGATGGCCGTTGTCATCGTGCTTCACCTCCGCTGGCGAGGATGGCCGCCGCGGCGCGGGCGCGCCGCCGCCGGGCCATCCGATGCAGCCAATAGACCAGTGCCAACCCGGCGAGGGCGGCGAGATAGTTGATGGCCTCCCAGAACACCCGTGCCTGCTGGTCGAGCGGCGCCAGGGTGCGGCTGAACTGACCGCGACCGCGCAGCGCGAGCAGCCCCCGGTCCTCCAGCGACCACTCGACCGCGTTCTGGATCAGCTCGACCGGCTTGAGGTAGTGGGTCTGGGTGGCGTCGGTGGCGAGCCCGATGGCGGTGTCGGTGAGGAAGCTCGACGAGCCGATCAGGATCAGCCGCGCCGAGGCCGGCGAGCTGTCGACCACGCCCGAGATCACCGGCGCGGCGTCCTCGGTCTCGGCCTCGTCGGCCGCCGCGTCGTCGTCGCTGCCTTCGAGCAGCGGCGAGGGCCGACCGGCGAAGGGCGAGTCGAAGCGACCCTCGAGGGCGACGGCGAGGAGCTTGCGGCCCCGGTCATCGCCGCGGGCGAAGCCGAGCGCGCCGTGGGCGTCGAAGTCCGGCTGCATCTCCTCCGAGTCGCTGCTCCAGGCCCGATCCGAACTCTCCAGCAGTCGCGTCACCCGCCGCCCGGTAGCGGCCTCGGCATCGAGGGTGATCGGCGAGGTCCAGTTCATGGTGATCCAGCCGAGGTTGGCGGTGATGCCGGAGTCGGCATCGAGCCCGTCGTCGCGCACGTCGGGGAAGTAGGGATAGTCGAGGGTCTGGATCTCCTCGACCAGGAAGCCGCCGATGTCGCGTTGCACCGGGATCGGGAAGGGGGTGTTGCGCGGGTCGAGCACCAGGCTCGGCTCCAGGGTGATGCCGTGGTGGGCGAGCCAGTCCTCCAGCCCGGTGTCGATGCGCCGGGCGCCGATCGAGCCGCCGCCGAGATCGACGTCGAAGCGCGAGGCGGCGAGGATCACCGTGCCGCCCTGCATCAGGAACTGGTCAATGGCGAAACGCTGGCGCTCATCGAGCGACTCGGGGGCGATCACCAGCAGCAGGTCGGTGGTCTCGGGGACCTGGCCGCTACCGAGGTCGGTGTCGACCAGGTTGAAGCCCTCGCGCAACCGCTCGCGCAGCAGGCTGTAGCCGGGGCCGCCGGCACCGGGCATGCCGAAGCGGTTGGGGCCTTGCTGCGGGGTGTAGAGCGCCAGGGTGCGCAGCATCCCCGGGGCGAAGCGCTTGACCGCGGCGGTGATGGTGCGGTCGAGCCCGGCGCGGTCGAGCGACTCGGGCAGCGGCACCGGGATCACCTGCTCGCCGGCGCGCACGATCATGTAGAAGTAGAAGGGCGTCGGGTCGAGCAGGCTGACCACCAGCGGCTCGAAGCCGTACTCGCTGGCGATACGCTCGGCCAGGGCGCCGTCGCCGGCGTCCGGGTCGCTGATGCGGTAGTCGAAGCGCCCGTCGGCGCGCGCGGCGAACTCGGCGAGCACCGATTCCAGATCATCGCGCAGCGCCGGCAGCGGTTCGGGCAGGCGCTCTGGGGCGGAGACGAAGGCCTCGAGCGTCACCGGCGTGGTCAGCCCGGCGAACACGTCGGCGCCGCCGCGATAGCCGTAGAGCACCTTCTTGATGGTGCGGGCGATGTCGTACTCGGGGTTGCGCAGCCGCACCTCCAGGTCGGACTCGCCGCGTACCTTCACCTCGATCAGGTCCTGGAAGCCGAGCGTCTGGTACTGATCGCCGTACTGCACCAGCAGGTCGAAGTAGGAGTTGACCACCGAGGTCTGGTAGCGATCGGCGCTCTGGAAGGCGACCGGGTGGATGCCGTAACGCTCGCCGGCCTCGCGTTCGAGATCGGGGTGGTCCTTGGGATCGACGAACTCGACCCGCACCCGATCGCCGCCGGCGATCTCGATCTCGCGCAGCAGGTCGCGCAGCTGCGGCACCAGCGGGGCGAGCAGCGGATGGGTCTCGGCGCTGAAGTAGCCGCGGATCAGCAACGGCTCCTGGAGCTGGGCGAGATAGTTGCGGGTGGGCTCGGAGATCGAGTAGATCCGCCCCTCGGTGAGGTCGACGCGGGCGTTGCCGATGGCGTTGAGCCACAGGTTGGCGGCCACCAGGTTGGCCACCACCAGCATAGTGACCAGCCGCCAGCGCCGGTGATGACGCGGGTTGGCCTCGTCCTCGGCCCAGCGCAGCCGCTCCAGGCTGTGGACGGTGAGGGCGAGGAAGACGCCGACGATGCTCAGGTAATAGGCGAGGTCGCGCAGGTCGATCACCCCGCGGGTGATGGAGTCGAAGCGCGCCCCGGTGCCGAGCAGGCGCAGCAGCTCGCCGCCGCCGTGGCCGAACAACCCGGTCAGGGTCTCGGCGCCGATCAGATAGAAGAGGGCGCAGATCAGGGTCGCGCCGATCAGCGCGACGATCGGGTTGTCGGTGCGCGCCGAGACGAACAGCCCGATCGCCAGATAAGCCGCCGCCAGCAGCAGGGTGGCGAGATAGGCGCCGAACACCGGGCCCCAGTCGAGCGGGCCGAGCTGCGCGACGGTGAGCGGCAGCGGCAGGGTCAGCGCCAGGGCCACGGCGACCAGCGCGAGCGCGGCGAGGAATTTGCCGAGCACCAGCCGGTAGAGCGGCACCGGCAGGGTGAGCAGGGTTTCGAGGGTGCCGGCGCGGCGCTCCTCGCTCCACAGCCGCATGGTCAGCGCGGCGCTGAGGAAGATCAGCAGGATCGGCATCCACTCGAACAGCGGTCGCACGTCGGCGATGTTGCGGGCGAAGAAGGCATCGACCCAGAAGAAGACGAACAGACAGACGGCGAGGAAGCCGCCGATGAAGAGATAGGCCACCGGCGAGCCGAAGAAGGCCGCCAGCTCGCGGCGGGCCACGCGCAGGGTCTCAGCCATGATGCACCTCCACGGGCCGCTGGGTGACGGCGCCGAACAGCGCCTCGAGATCGTGACGCTCGGGGGCGAGCGCGTGGAGCGGCCAGTCGCGTGCGGTGATGGCGGCGGCGACGCTCGGCGCGGTGGCGTCGGGATCGGCAGTGGTAAGGGCGTAGCGATGGCGTCCGTCGGCGCCGCCGAGGTGCTCGACCGCCTCGACCCCGGCCAGCTCGACGAGCGCCGGACGCGCCTCGTCGGGGCCCCGGTCGAGGGTGACCATCAGACGGGGCGCGCCGCCGATGCCGGCCAGCGGCCGGTCGAGCGCGAGCCGGCCACCGTGCATGATCAGCACCCGATGACAGACCGCCTCGACCTCCTGGAGGATGTGGGTCGAGAGGATCACCGTCGCCTCGCGGGCGAGTTCGCGCACCAGATCGCGCATGTGCTGGATCTGCGCCGGATCGAGCCCGTTGGTGGGCTCGTCGAGGATGAGGATGCCCGGCTCGTGGAGGATCGCCTGGGCGACGCCGAGACGCTGGCGATAGCCGCGCGAGAGGGTGGCGATGCTCGCCTCCGCCTTGGCGCCGAGCGCGGTGCGCTCGATCGCGCGGCGAATCATCCGCGGGCGCTCGGCGGTGGCGATGCCGCGCAGCGCGGCCTGGTAGTCGAGCGCCTCGATCACCGTCAGCTCGGGCGGCAGCGGGCAGTTCTCGGGGAGATAGCCGATGCGCCGCTGGATCGCGCGCCGCTGCTCGGCGATGTCGAGCCCGTCGACGCGGATCTGTCCCGCGCTCGGTTCGAGGAAGCCGGTCAGCATCTTCATGATGGTGGTCTTGCCCGCGCCGTTGTGGCCGAGCAGCCCGACGATCTCGCCACGGTCGATGGAGAACGACACCTCCCTGACCGCTTGCAGCTCGCCGTAATTGCGACTGAGCTCGCGAACCTCGATCATGGTCAAACCTCGGTGATGGAGTTGCGAAGATGGGTGCCGCGCGCTGGCGGCAGGGCATGGATTTCACCGCAATCGACCCGGTATCCGCAAGGGTTCTCGCATGATCGTGGACGCAACGGAACCAATCGGGCGCGAAACCATCGAAAGCAGTTCGGTCCGTCGCTGGCGCCGGTGGGCGACGCCTGGCAGATCGATCGAATCCGGCCCCGCCGTCGACGGCGAACCGAGCCGCTGCAGCCGCCGACTGGCCCTGGCCCCTCACCAGGGCACCAGCACCCGGCCCTCCATCAACCGCCGCGCGCTGCGCCGCATGATCGCGCGGCGCGCCGTCCAGCCCGCGTCCGCGGGCACCACCTCGGCGCCGACCTCCAGCACCCCGGCGGGGTGACCGATGCGCACATGGCGCACGCCGTGCTCGCCGGCCCAGGGGGTGAGGGCGTTGACCAGGGTGCCGGGGAGGGCGGCGGCGACCGCCAGCGCCACCGCGCCGGTGCCGGTGAAGGCGTGGTGCAGCCGCCCCATCGAGAGGATGCGGGCGAGCAGGTCGCAGCGCGTGGCCGGAACGCTGGCGCCGGTCGAGTCGCGATAATCGGCGGCGGGCGCGACCCAGGCGAGCTTGGGGGTGGCGGGGCGTGCGCGGCTCACCGCCTCGGGTGTCTCGCCCAACCCCATGCGTACCGCGCAGTGGGCGCGGATGCGTTCGAGCCGGTCGAGCAGCGCGGGGTCGCCGTCGATCGTCGCGCGCTGCTCGCGCCCGTCGAGCCCGAGATCGGCCGCGCGCACGAACACCGTGGGGTTTCCGGCGTTGATCAGGCTGACCGCGAGGACGCCGACCCCGGGGACCTCGATCTGCTCGCACGCCTGACCGGTAGGCAGCAGCGGCGCCTCGGCCGAGCCACCGGGGTCGAGGAAGCTCAGCTCCACCGCCGCGCCCGGCCAGGGCACGCCGTCGAGCCGGAAATCGCCGTCGACCACGGGCTCGCCGTCGCGCACCGGCACCCGGGCGATGATCCGCTTGCCGATATTGGCCTGCCAGATACGCACCTCGGTCATCCCTTCCTGGGCGCGGACCAGCCCCTCCTCGATCGCAAAAGGGCCGACGGCGGCGGTGAGGTTGCCGCAGTTGCCGCTGTAGTCGATCACCGGGTCGGTGATCGAGACATGGCCGAAACGGTAGTCGACATCGCAGTCCGGGCGCTCGGAAGGGGCGATCAGCACGACCTTGCTGGTGCTCGAGGTGGCGCCGCCGAGCCCGTCGATCTGCTGGCCGTAGGGATCGGGGCTGCCGAGTGCGCGCAGCAGCAAAGCGTCGCGCTCGGCAGGATCGGCGGGCAGGTCGGCGGCGTGGAAGAACACCCCCTTGCTGGTACCGCCGCGCATCCACACGGCGGGAACGCCCCGCTGGGCGCGACGGGGGCGGGTGGGATCGGACATGGGCGGAACTCCTTGGCTGGACGATCGCCCGATTGTCCACGCGGCGTCCGCGAGCCGCCAGCCTTCAGCTCCCAGACCCCAGCTCCGTAGCCGCATAGCGGCAACTCAACACCTGTGTCTCAGGGCTGACGTCGATGCTTGAAAGACCTGCGCGAGTATTGGATTACCTGTTACATCTCCTAAGATGTCAGGATTCCCGAGATCGTATACAATCTCATTGAATTATGTTCGGCTAGTATTGTGCTAGGCATGCATGCTGTCAGTAGGCTGTCTGGCCTCAGTCCATTTAAATGTTAGGCGGCGCGTGGAAATCCATGCAAAAAAGCAAAAAAGAAATTAGGTGAAGAATTGTACCCGTTAAGCGTTGAGACTCCTTCGCTGAAGTCATTATTCATAGAAATGTACTTTGGCGACCAGAAGTTGAGTACTGGTACGGCTGTTTTGGTAGCAAAGGACAGGAGCTCACACTGTGCTCTCGTGACAAATAGACATAATGTAACTGGTCGACACCAACAAACCGGAGAATGCCTTAGTGCAACGCTAGGTGTGCCCGATCATATAGTTATTCATTTTCATAAATCTGGCTCGGGTATTGGCGCTTGGAAAAAAATTAGGCTTCCGCTTTACAGAGATGATGGAAGCCCATTTTGGATTGAGCATCCGTCTCTTGGAGCTGATGCAGATATAGTGGCTTTGAACTGTCAACTCCCCCTTTTTAGGTCCATCCCATAAATAGACACTGCGGCATGTCCGCGGCGGTTAAGAAACTCGATTGGTGAAAGATCGCCGAGCGACTCGTGCGGTCGGCGCAGGTTGTATTCGTCGAGCCAGTCGTCTACCTGTTGGCGAACCTCCTCGAGGGTGTTGAAGAGCCAGGCATCGAGGACCTCGCGGCGGAAGCTGCCGTTGAAGCGCTCGATGAAGCCGTTCTGGGTCGGTTTCCCGGGGCTGATGAAGTCGAGGGCGATGCCACGTTCGGTGGCCCAACGTTGGAAGGCGGTGCTGGTGAACTCCGGCCCGTTGTCGAGACGCAGACGCTCGGGGCGCCCCCGGACGCTGATGACCTGTTCGAGTACGCGGATGACGCGCGCCGAGGTCAGCGAGACGTCGACCTCGATACGCAGCGCCTCACGGTTGAAGTCATCGATGAGGTTGAAGGTGCGATAGCTCATGCCGCTGCTCAGCGCATCGCTCATGAAGTCGGCCGACCATTGCAGGTTGGGACGGATCGGTTGCACCAGCGGTTGCGGCGGGCGGAGCGCCCGGAGCCGCTTGCGCCGACGCCGCAGATTGAGCTTGAGCGCGCAATACACCCGCCAGACCCGCTTGTGGTTCCAGGGATGTCCGGCGCGGCGCAGCCGCACATAGAGTTTGCGGAACCCGGCGGATGGATAGCGCTCGGCC
>NZ_RHFJ01000128.1:0-1121 GCF_003718675.1 Marichromatium sp. AB32 | reverse complement strand
GAGGGCGCCGCCGCGAGCGAGGGCGGCGCCGAGATCACCCAGGCCCAGGTGTTTGCGGCGCGGCGCGCCATCCTCGATCTCTATCTCGCCCCCGAGGTCGAGGACTATCTGCTCCATCTGGTGCTCGCCACCCGTGCCCCGGCCGACTACGACCCGGCGCTCGACGGCTGGTTGCGCTTCGGTGCCAGCCCGCGCGCCACCCTGGCGCTGGAGCGCTGCGCGCGCGCGCTGGCCTGGCTGGAGGGACGCGACTTCGTCTCCCCCGAGGACGTGCGTCGCCTCGCCCCCGACGTGCTCCGTCACCGTCTGCTGCTCGGCTACGAGGCCGAGGCCGAGGGGCGCACCCCGGACGACTTCATCGCGCTGCTGCTGGCGCGGGTGAGCTGTGCCTGAGAGCAGTGCGGTCGCCGTCAGGGTCGCCGAGCTGGTCGGGCTGCGCGCCCGCGCCAGCGGGCTCGATCTCGCCCCGCGCGCACGGGTGCTGGCCGCGCGGGGCGGGGCGCACCCGTCGCGGCTGCGCGGACGCGGCATGGAGTTCGCCGAATCGCGCCCCTACCAGCCCGGCGACGAGCCGCGTCACATGGACTGGCGGGTCACCGCGCGCGCCGGTGAGGCGCACGTCAAGTGCTTCCGCGAGGAGCGCGAGCGTCCGGTGTGGCTCTGTGTCGACCAGCGCGCGACGATGCGCTTCGCCACCCGGGTGGCCTTCAAGTCGGTGATCGCCGCGCGCGTCGCCGCGCTGCTCGGCTGGGCGGCGCTGGCGCGGGGCGATCGCGTCGGCGGGTTGGTGTTCGACGACCATGCCATCCGGCTGCACCCGCCGGCGGCGCGCGGTCGCGGGCTGCTCGCGCTGTTCGAGTCGTTGGCCGCGCCCGCCGCCACCTCGGCTGAGACGGCGATGACCTTGCCGACGGCGCTCGCGCGGCTCGATCGGGTGGTCCGCCCCGGTGCGCTGGTGGTGTTGGTGAGCGATCTCGCCGGACTCGGCGCGGGACGCAACCCCAGCCTGACCCGGCTGGGGCGCGGTGCCGAGCTGGTGTGGGTGCAGATCGAGGATGTCCTCGAGTGCGAACCGCCGCCGCCCGGACGCTACCCGGTGCTCGCCGCCGGGCGCCGCGGCT
>NZ_RHFJ01000127.1:0-1214 GCF_003718675.1 Marichromatium sp. AB32 | reverse complement strand
TCAATCCGAGCCCGAGCCCGAGCCGGAACCGGAACCGGAACCGGAACCGAACACCGCCCCCGCGCCGCGCGCCGCGCCGCAACCACAACCCGACACCCAACCCACGCCGCGCCCGGAGCCGACGCCGGAGCCGACGCCGGAGCCGGAGCCGGAGCCGGAGCCGGAACCGGAACCGAAACCGCAGCCCACCCCGAAATCGCCGCCGAGACCGACGTCGCCACCCAAGCCCGAGCCGACCCCGAGCGCCCGATCGGCGCCCGCCGAGACCCCCGCGCCGTCACGGCCACGCCACGCCACGCCCCCGGCCTCACGCAACACCGCGCCGGCGCGCGAGACGGGCGCCGGGCGCGCCGCGGGTGGCCGGGCGACACAGACCACCCCGGATCAGCCGGTGGCCTATCTGCACACTCCCAGACCGGCCTACCCGGCGCGCGCGCGAAGGCTCGGCCAGCACGGCGAGGTGACGCTGGAGGTCCTGGTCGGGCGCGACGGTCGCGCCGAGGAGATCCGCCTCGCCCACTCCTCCGGGGTCGAGAGCCTCGACCGCGCCGCCCGCGAGACGGTCGCGCACTGGCGCTTCCGCCCGGCGCGGGTCGACGGCGCCGCGCGGGCGAGCTGGGTGCGCATCCCGGTCCGCTTCACCCTGAACCACTGAGAGGCGAGGAGATCCCGATGCACCGCATGCCACGCTTCACCCTGTTGCTGGTCGCCCTGATCACCACCCAGACGCACGCCGCGCCCGCACCGACGGTGCCGGTCGCCGTGGTCGGCGGGCTGGTGATGTGCGGGGTGTGGCCGGCGCTGGCCGAACGGGCCGAGCGGGCCACCGGGCTGGCGATCGCCACCGTCGCCGCCGCACCCAAGGACCAGGTGGTGCCGCGCTTTGCCAGCGGCGAGGCCGACCTGCTGCTGATCCACGGCGGCGAGGCGGCCTTCGACCTGGTCGCGCGCGGGCTGGCCGCGCCGCTCACCACCTGGGCGCACAACCGCTACGTCATCCTCGGCCCCGAGGCCGATCCGGCGGGGGTGCGCGAGGCGCCCGACGGCATCGAGGCGCTGCGCCGCATCGCCCGCGCCGACGCGCCGATGATCGGCTACCGCGACCCCGGCAGCTATCTCGTCGCCGCGCGGCTGTGGCGCGCCGGCGGACTGCGCCCCGGGGTGCGCCAGCAACTCCCGAGCGGCGCCGAGGCACGCCACGGCGCGCTGATAGA
>NZ_RHFJ01000126.1:0-1294 GCF_003718675.1 Marichromatium sp. AB32 | reverse complement strand
GCCCGGCGGATTGGCCGCCTCGCCTTAGGGAGCTGTTCTGTGAATCTCAACGTCCACAACGTCCACAAGACCCAGATCAACCACACCCACTACCACATTCACTGTCACGGCAGCCTTGCCGCTTCGGCTGCCCGCGCTGCGGTTGCGGCATTCCGCGCCTTGCGGCGGTATGCCGGGCTATGACGCTGTGTCGGCCTTGGCCCGGTGAGCCTCGTTGTGGTGGTCTTGCCGGTTGACTTCCTTGGCTGGTTCTTGGCTTAGCCGAAAAGCGCACTGTGCGAGCCAAGTCTTGCAAGTCGTAGGGTGTCGTCGTCTGACTTTCGGTAGATCAGCAGTAGGTCGGGTTTGATGTGGCACTCACGGTAACCGGACCAGGTGCCTGTGAGATCGTGGTCACGGTAGCGAGCATCCAACGTCTGGTCGGTCGCTAGAGCGATCAGCACTCGTTTGATCTCGTCGTCGAGGACGGTGCGGTGCTGTCCTTTGGACTCTCGTTTGTAGTCGCGTTTGAACGCTGAGGATCGCTCAATCGTTCGCATGCAAGTCCGCCATCAGATCGTCCACGCTGGCGAGCTTCTTGCCCTTGCCTGCCTCCAGTTCGGCGATAGCCTTCTGTGTGGTTGCGTTGGGTACTTTCACGTCGAAGGGCAGGCGGTGCTCGTCGGCGATGCGAAGCATCAGCAGGCGGATAGCATCGGAGATAGATAGGCCCATCCCTTCAAGGGCGCTGGCGGCACGCCGCTTGGTGTCGGAGTCGATGCGGGCACGGACATAGGTATCGGCGGTGGTGCTCATGGCATATCCTCGCGGAGTCGTTAACGTAGTCCTATTGTAGTCGCAATGGGACTACGTTTGAAAGTCTCAGGCGCGCGACATCAAGATGGCGCACCGCCTCGCCAACGGATACGAAAGAGACAGAAACCCATGACTGAAACGCTGACCAACTTTGATCCAGCCGAGTATCTAGGGACCGATCAGGCCGTCGCCGAATTCATGGCCGACGCGTTCGAAACAAACGATCCAGCCTACATCGCACATGCGTTTGGTGTTGTTGCTCGAGCCAAGGCTATGACTGAGGTTGCTAGGCAAACGGATCTGTCCCGCGAACCATAATCAGCCAGATAGAAGCGCCTGACGGGTGCGATCGCCCCAGCGATCGCACCCGCTGGTGTGGATGCTTCACGGTCGTGACGCTCTACTGGGTGCCCGGCGGATTGGCCGCCTCGCCTTAGGGAGCTGTTCTGTGAATCTCAACGTCCACAACGTCCACAAGACCCAGATCAACCACACCCAC
>NZ_RHFJ01000125.1:0-1467 GCF_003718675.1 Marichromatium sp. AB32 | reverse complement strand
ACATCGAACGGTTCAACGGTACACTCCGGCAGCGTATCTCCCGCTTGGTGAGAAAGTCGCTTGCGTTCTCGAAGAACCAGGAAAACCATCTGGGTGCACTCTGGAACTTCATTCATCACTACAACGCTACGATGTGCGTGTGATTCATTGCGGGAAAGCTCAAAAACATCGAGCGATTCAAAATCCTATCAGTCAGGGCACTACCCAAACGGTAAGTGGGTGTCGTTTCCCTCGCAAAAGATATTAGTGTATTGCAATATTAGAGATCCTTGATGCGATAGCCCTGGGTGCTGCGGGCATTCTTGTGCAAGCGGATGTCCATCGACGATCAGGCTCCCGGGCTGTGGACTGTTGCGCAGGCGGTGGCTTCGTGAATCAAAAGCTCAAGCACCTCGCGGGCTCGGAACAAAGGATAGCTTCGACGGGGAATATGATCACACGGGACGCAACAACTACGTTATTTCTCTCGCACGGTTAGCCAAAATGAAACTTCCTGTGGCAGTTTGGGCATAATGCTATAGCATTTGAAACCGTGTCATCACCGTTATCAGCCAGTCTTATCTTATGATGCACCTCAAGGTATGGGGTGTTGTTGCTTCGTTTCATGAAAGGCGCATCTTTGCCGCAATTTTCACATTTCCCGTTAGCTCTCAATAGCACTTCGGCGACAACATCTGGATTGCGTTTAAACGTGGTTACTGTAACCGATATTCTCTCTGGTTTAGGTTGGGAATTACGAAGTCTGTCATCTCTGTTTTCTGGAGAATCTTTTAAGGATCGCTCTACATCTCTTTCAAAATCATCTTTTGCTTTGGAGGGGGTTTTCGCATACCAACACCCGCTATCTCCCGCCAAGATTTTATCCTCAAGAATCCAGTCGAAACTTCTAATTCTAGGTCTTCCGTTATTGATTCTTTCTTGTTTCATAAGGAACGTCTTTAGCGTGTAACCGCTATTTTGGATTAGAGATATATGTTCTAATGATTGTTTTCTCCCTGGGCCTTTCCAGTTTTCATTGAAAATTAATCCGTCTTTATGTATATCCCAAAGGCCAAAAACAATAAACTTTTTTTTGTGGTTAACGAACGACCAGCTCCACTGCCAATTCCTGCAGGTCGCACCTACAGATTCCATGAATTTTCTTCTGCTCATATCAGCTTGCTAATTGTGGATGGTTGTAATTTTGATAGTGCCCTGATTGATTGGTTTCTATTAAATTATGGTCTATTGCTTTAAGGGTGTGAAGTTTCCCTGTTTTTTCGCCTCCCCAAGGGGTGTCAAGTCTCATGCGATAGCCCTGGAACCACCCCCCATCCAATCCACGCCCCACCACCACCAATCCAAACATTCGTCGGATCGACCCCCAACCCCATCACCAACCGCAGCCCCTCGACCGCGAACGCCAACCCGCCCCCGACGATTGCCGCAACCCAGCCACCCCAAGTGTACGCTCCCCATCGATCCGAG
>NZ_RHFJ01000124.1:0-1632 GCF_003718675.1 Marichromatium sp. AB32 | reverse complement strand
ATCTCGGCTGCCGCGACGCCGGGTCTGGCCGGACTGATCCGAGCCGTCGCCAGGATGCGCGGCCCGGCATCCATCCGTCAGCGCAGCCACCGGGGTGCCCCATGTTCGATCCCATGCTCAACCTCGTCCGTCATGTCAGCCTGCGTCAGTTGCAGGTGTTCGAGGCCATCGCCCGGCTCAAGAGCTTCACCAAGGCCGCCGACGAGCTCTATCTCACCCAGCCGACGGTCTCCACCCAGATCAAGCGGTTGAGCGATGCCATCGGGTTGCCGCTGTTCGAGCAGATCGGCCGCCAGGTCCATCTCACCGAGGCCGGTCGCGAGCTGGAGGTGGCGGTCAAGGAGATGTTCGGCACCCTCGACCGCTTCGAGATGAAGGTCGCCGATCTCAAGGGGCTCAAGCGCGGCTATCTGCGTCTGTGCGTGATCAGCACCGCCAAGTATTTCGCCCCCGAGGTGCTCGGACGCTTCTGCCAGCAGCACGCCGGGGTCGACGTCTCGCTCAAGGTCACCAATCGCGATCGGGTGTTCGAGCGCTTGCTCGCCAACAAGGACGATCTCTATATCCTCGGCCAGACCCCGGATCGCGAGATCGACCTGTGCTCGCGGGTGTTCGCGCCCAATCCGCTCTATGTGGTCGCCCATCGCGACCACCCGCTGGCGCGCGAGCGCGCCATCCCGCTGGCGCGGATCGCCGAGGAGCACCTGATCATGCGCGAGCCCGGCTCGGGCATCCGCGACGTGGTGCTGCAGACCTTCGAGCGCGCCGGGTTGCGTCCGCACGTGCGCATGGAGCTCGGCAGCAACGAGGCGATCAAGCATGCCATCTACGGCAAGCTCGGGCTGTCGATTTTGTCGCTCCATACCCTGACCCAGGAGGGCGCGCGCTCGCAGCTCGCGCTGCTCGACGTCGAGGGCTTCCCGCTGCAGCGCCAGTGGCATGTCGCCCACGCCAAGGGCAAGGAGCTGTCGGTGGTGACCAGCGCCTTCATCGAGTTCCTCGACGCCGAGAGCGAGCAGCTCATCCGCCAACTCGACAAGACCCGCGCGCGATTGAGCCGCTGGGACGCCGCCGCCTAGCGCTCCCTCGTTCGGGTGCTCAGCGCGCCGGGGCGGTCAGTCGTTCGAGCAGCTCGAAGTCGATCGCCCCGCGCGCGGGGTCTCCCCGGTCACGCTCGAAGGCGCGGATCGCCGCGCGGGTACGTGGCCCGATCAGCCCGTCGACCGGTCCCGGATCGAACCCCAGCGCGACCAGCCAGCGCTGCACCCGGCGCACCAGGGCGTTGCTCAACTCGGGCGCGTCGAGTGTGCTGCCCTCGCTGTCGCAGCGGGGCAGTCGTAACAGGTCCTCGGCGTCGTCGGGGGCGGCGAGCAGGAAGGGGCGCGCCGGGTCGCAGGCGCTCGCTCCCGGCGTCGATCCCGGCTCGACCCGCGCCGTGGCCTCCGCCTCCTGTATGGACTCGATCTGCGGCGAGGGGTCATCCGGCGTGCTCTCGACCTCCGGCATGGCCTCGATCTCCGAGGTGGATTCGATCTCCGAGGTGGATTCGATCTCCGAGGTGGATTCGATCTCCGAGGTGGATTCGATCTCCGAGGTGGATTCGATCTCCGAGGTGGATTCGATCTCCGAGGT
>NZ_RHFJ01000123.1:0-1642 GCF_003718675.1 Marichromatium sp. AB32 | reverse complement strand
ATCTGCATTGATGGCGAACGCCAGGGCGACCCCGATCAGCGCGATCAGGGCGCTGCCGAACAGCGGTCCGGCGACCGCGCTCGCCCCCACCAGCAGTTGGCTGGCGGCATTGGCGCGCAGCAGCGCCGCGGGCGTGACCAGCCCCGGCACCATCGCCAGCGCCGCCGGGTTGAAGAAGGCCGAAGCGATCGAGATCACCACCGTGGCCGCGATCAGCTCGGGCAGCGCCAGGGCGCCGCCGTGGGCCAGCCAGGCGAGCGCGCCGACCACCAGGGCGCGGACCAGATCGGCGCAGATCATCACCAGACGGCGCGGGTAGCGGTCGCAGACCATCCCCGCCAGGGGCGCGACGAGGATGCCGGGCAGCGAGGTGGCGATGAGGATGACGCCGACCGCCGAGGCCGAGCCCGACCAGTGATAGACCAGCCAGATCAGCGCCAGCGAGTGCACCCGGTCGCCGATCTGGGAGACCGCCTGCGCCAGCCAGAAGCGCAGGAAGGCGGGATGGGCGCGAAACAGCTCGAGCACCGGCCGTTACCGCTCGACGCGCCGGCGGTCGCGCTCGACATAGTCGAGCAGCCGCCGGGCGAAGGGCGCGACCAACTCGACCCGATCGAGATCGAGCGCGGTGTCGACGTACTGCAGCCGCAGCACGTCCTCGCCCTCGTCGAAACAGGGCGCGAGACCGCCGTAGAAGAAGCCGAGCCGCTCGGCCGCGGCCACCGCCGCCGCGCAACCGTGATCGCTCAGGCGCACGGTGAGATAGAGCACCCGCGCCCCGGCGCGCCGACACAGCTCGTTGCGCGCAGCGCGCAGCGCCTCGGCGACATCGTCGCCGACCCGTTCGAGACGGATCATGCCGAGATCGAGCGCGCTCAGATAATGGGCATCGAGCCGGCTCGCGCCGGCGCTGCCGCCGGGCTCGCCGAGACGCGCCGGGATGCCGCTCTCGGCATAGGTCTCGAGCAGAATCTCGCGATGGTGCGCGGGGGGCAGGATCAGCCGCTCGGGCGGCGGGGCGAGCGGCTTGAAGTAGAGCAGACAGCTCTCGCGCTGCGCCGGGCGCTCCTCGGCCATCGCGCGAAAACGCAGGTTGCCGGCGAGGAAGGCCAGCGAGAGCGCGCAGACATGGGCGCCGAAGCGCTCGTTGACCTTCTGACTGAAGGGGTGGGTGGTCACCGGCTGGCCGAACAGCCCGCTCAGCCCGCGTTCGCGCGCGAGGGCTTCGAGCCGCTCGCGCATCCGCTCCATCAGCCGCCGCCCGCGATGCGCGGGGTCGACCACCGCCATCCCGGTCTCGGCCACGGCGAGGCGCGAGGCGCCGAGCTGACCGAGCCCGCCGAGTTCGAGCGCATAGTGCCCGACCACGGTGTCGGCGGCATCGGTCGCCACCACCGAGATCAGTCGACCGGCGCGGTTGAGTTCACACAGCCGGTCCGGGTAGTAGAGATCATCGCTCGGGTGGGTATAGCCATAGGCGCGATAGACCAGCCGCGAAACCTGGTACCAGTCGCCGTCGCGCGCGGCGCGGCGCACCGTATAGGTCTGCTCGGGTGCACGGGCGACGGACTCGGCGAACGGCTCCAGCGGACGGGCATCGAGATCGGCGCGGGCGACGATATCGGCCTCGGGGCGGTTGAAG
>NZ_RHFJ01000122.1:0-1674 GCF_003718675.1 Marichromatium sp. AB32 | reverse complement strand
GCGGACGGGAAAACAGATCGGCGATCAGCTCCCAGGCCTCTTCTGGAAGCTCGTAACGTCTCGACATCTGGCCTCTTCTCCTGCAAGAACGAGGTCAGTGTATCAAGCAGGGTTTTCGTACAAAACGTAACAGTTCGAGGAGCTAGCAATGGCAAAACGGCAACCAACCCGCCTAACACTAAAGACAATCGACGCCCTCCCTTGGGCCGAGCGTGACGCCACTGGGAGGGTGCAATCCTACACCGTGCGGGACGCTGAGGTGAAGGGCCTTCTGGTGGTAGTGAATTCCCAGACGAAGGTGTTTAAGGTGCAGCGTGACCTTTACAGCGCCGACAAAGGCCCGGACGGCAAGCGCCGCAAGCTGGGCACCCGCCGCGTGGCCTTGGGCGACGTGCGCGACTTCGGCACCGTGGACGATGCCCGCGAGGCCGCCCGTAAGGTCATCGCAGACATGCGTAACGGCATCGACCCTAACCGGCCCCCGGAGGAGCCCAAGCGCCACGACTACACCCTGCAGATGGCCTTTGACGGGTATGTGGACAGCCGGGAGCGTAAGGACCGCCGCCCCGGTACCATAAAGGGCTACCACAACCTGTTCCGTCGCTACCTGACTGACTGGGCCAACCGCCCTCTGAACGAGATAGGTGACGACACCCTGGGCGTGGACGACCTGCACCGCCGCATCACTAAGAAGAATGGCCCCGTGGCGGCTAACCAGACCATGCGCCTGCTTCGGGCCGTGTACAACTACGCCCGCCGCAAACAGCGCGACCTGCCGCCCAACCCGGTGGAGGCCGTGGACTTCAACCACGAGCGCAAGCGCACCGAGGTTATTACCGACTGGCCTGCATGGCACGAGCAGGTAACGGGCCTGCGCAACCCCATCACCCGCGACTGGTATCTGTTCCTGGCCTTTACCGGGATGCGCAAGGGGGCCGCTTCGGAAGCCCGCGTGGAGCACTTCGACGCCAAGGCCGGGTTCCTGCACGTACCAGACCCCAAAGGTGGGCCGAAGCGGGCCTTCGACCTGCCGCTGTCCGGGTATCTGGTAAAGCTCCTGGAGGCCCGTATAGCTGGGAACCAGCAGATTTTCGGCCCCAACTGCCCCTGGCTGTTCCCTTCGCACTTCTCGGACACCGGCCACGTGACCGAGTGCGCCCTGAGGGAGCTGCCCACGCCGCACGTCCACCGTCACAGCTTCGCCACCGCCGCCCAAGCCGCTGGACTGCCGGACTTCGACATTAAGCTGCTGCTGAACCACAAGCTGTCGGACGTGACCGGGGGCTACATCCACGGCACTGCCCTGGGCGACCACCTGCGGGAGTGCCAGGAGCGCATAACCGCGTACCTGCTGGGCCGCATCCACGAGGGCGAGAACGTTGTCCCGCTTAGGAGGGTTTCGGCATGATCTTTACGCTAGAAAATGCGAGAATACCGGCCATTTGCACCCGTGCGGATATCGAGCAGCTGCCCACTGAGGAGCTGCTTGCCCTGTACAACGAGCTAACCGGCAAGGCCACCAAGCGGTTCGCCAACCGGGACAAGGGCCTACGTTTTGTACGAAAACCCTGCTTGATACACTGACCTCGTTCTTGCAGGAGAAGAGGCCAGATGTCGAGACGTTACGAGCTTCCAGAAGAGGCCTGGGAGCTGATCGCCGATCTGTTTTCCCGT
>NZ_RHFJ01000121.1:0-1828 GCF_003718675.1 Marichromatium sp. AB32 | reverse complement strand
GCAGCCAGCCGGCGATGCGCAGCGCCGCGGCGGCGAGTTCGCCGTGGTCGATCACCCGCTCGCCGTCGAACAGCGCCGGGCGCCCGGGCTCGCGCCGCGCGGTGGCGAAGAGCCCGGCGTGGAGCAGGCGCGGGGCGATGTCCTGCGCGGTGGCGCCGACCTCCTCGCGCATCCGCCGCTGCGGCTCGGGCAGGTCGAGCACGAGCGGGCGCGACCAGCCCGTCGGGTCCTCGGCCAGCCGCGCGAGCGTCGCGGTATAGGTCGCGAACATGGCATCGAGCATCCCCTCGGGGAACAGCGGCTCGACCGCGTCCCACTGCAACACCAGGGCGCCGTCCTGCTCGTAGAGCTGGTGGTCGAGCCACACCTGCGGGGTCTCCGAGCGCCCGCCGCCGACCAGCACCGGGAAGTCGCGGGGCGGTGCGACACCGTGGCGCTCGGGCAGCCCCAGGGTGCTGGTGAAGACCACCGGCAGCGCCGCGCCGTCCGGCCCGAGCCGGGCGGTGCGCTCGCGCTGCAGCCAGATCGAGGAGCGCGCGCGGTGCTCCAGCACCTCGACCAGGGTCTCGCGCACCGCCCGCGCCCGGGTGGCCAGATCGGTCCCGGCCTCGGGCCGATAGGGCAGCGCCGCGAGACTGGTGAAGTCGCCGACCACGGCGTCGATGTCGGGGTGGACGCGCTGGCGATCGAACAGGGTCAGATTGAGGGTGTGCGACCCGCCGCCGCTCCAGCGCGAGAGCACCTCGGCATAGACGGTGAGCAGCAGTACCGACGGGGTCACGCCGATCGCGCGCGCGCCGGACTCCAGCCGCGCCCAGACG
Organism: Marichromatium sp. AB32; assembly: GCF_003718675.1. NCBI lineage: Bacteria > Pseudomonadati > Pseudomonadota > Gammaproteobacteria > Chromatiales > Chromatiaceae > Marichromatium > Marichromatium sp. AB32. The sequence goes on along the minus strand of NZ_RHFJ01000121.1, from coordinate 1,007 downwards.
GCCGGTTCGAGCCGCGCCTCGCGACGGCCGAACGCGACCCGCTCCAGCGACTCGGGCGCACGCGCCAGGGGCAGCGCCGGGGCCGGCGGCAGATCGTCGAGGCGCGCGCGCCAATAGGTCTCGGCGCGCGCCTCGGCCTCGGGCGCGGGACGGACCCCGAGCACATAGTCGCGGAACGAGACCCCGATCGGCGGCAGCTCGGTGTCGAGGTCGGCATAGAGCCGGGCGAGTTCGGCGAGCAGCAGCTTGACGCTGAAGCCGTCGACCAGCAGGTAGTCGATGCACAACCCGATCCGCGTCCGCTCGCCGTAGCGCACCGCGTGCAGCCAGTGTCCCGGCCAGCGTTGCACGGTCGGCGAGGGCGCGGCGTCCCAGACCGCGTCGAGCACCGCCTGGGCGGTCGCCGGACCGGCCTCGTCGAGATGATCGACGGTGATCGTCACGCGCGGCACCGAGGGCAGGATGCGCTGCTCGCCGTCGGCCTCGACCGTGGCGCGCAGCATCTCGTGACGCTCGATCAACAGGTTCCAGGCCGCCTCCAGCCGCTCCAGGTCGACCCCGGCGCCGTCGAGCACGATCAGGTACCGGGTGCCGGTGCTCAGCGCCAGACCCTGGGTGCGACCGCGCCAGTAGGCGCGCTGGATCTCGGTGAGCGGGAAGGGCGCGTGACGCGCCGCGCGATCGGCCACCAGGGCGCGGGCGGCGATCTGTTCGACCTGCCTCGCCGCGGCGGCGAAGTCCGCCAGCCGCGGGTGGGCGAAGAGATGGCGCAGCGGCTGCTCGATGGCGATGCCCCGGGGTTCGAGCTGCGCCACCACCCGGGTGGCCGAGAGGCTGTCGCCGCCGAGGAGGAAGAAGTCGTCCTCGCGGTGGATGTCCTCGCGCCCGAGGACCTCGGCCCAGATCGCGGCGAGGGCCTGTTCGAGCGGCCCCCGGGGCGGGGTGCGCGCGCCTGCGGCGTCGAGCGCGTCGAGCCGGGCGGCGAGCGCGCGGCGATCGACCTTGCC
>NZ_RHFJ01000120.1:0-1878 GCF_003718675.1 Marichromatium sp. AB32 | reverse complement strand
TGCCCGTCCGGAAGACCCGGCCTGCTGGCCGGACCCGGGCGTCGCTCCAAGGAGCGACGCCCGGAGTCGCCGATTACGGCGTCATCGATGTGCGACGGCGATGTACTCGGCTGACCCTTGGGGCTCAAGCCCCACCTTCATTTGTCGTCGAAGTGCGCACGGATGCGCGAGAGCGTGTCGCGGGCGCCGCGCTTGAGTTCGTCCCACTTCTCCTCCGCGTCCTCGCGGATCTCCTCCCAGCGCTCGTCGGCCTCCTCGCGAATCTGTTCGCGCTTCTCGTGTCCGGCCTCCCACTTCTCGCGCAGTTCGTCGATCTGCTGCTGCACGCGCTCGCGCGCCTCCCCCGAGCTCTGCGCGGCCTTTTCCTGCAGCTGTTCGAGGTCGTCCTTCCACTCGTCGAGTTGCTGTTTGAGGCGGCTGAGATAGTCGTCTTTGGTCGGCATCTGCTTCCCTCCTGTCGCTGTCTGCAAACCCGGTCGCGGGTTCATTCCCGCGCCGTCCCAGTCCGACATTGGGTCGGCTGGGGCGGCAGTGCAAGGCATCGAGCACATCCTTCGGGGCGCGCGGGGTCAGCGTCCGCTGGTCTCGGCAGGCAGGGCCGGCTCGCGACAGGCGCCGGCGAGCCGCTGCCACCAGGGACAGGCATGCTCATGGCCGTGCTCGCGGGCATGCAGCCAGAGCGCGAGCCCCAGGGTGATGATCAGGATCAGCACCGCGCCCAGCACCACCCCGGGCCAGTCCGCCCAGTGCCAGTAGGGACCGAGATAGAAGCCGCCGAGGCTCGCCCCGGTGTAGTAGAACACCAGATACAGCGAGGAGGCGCTGGCGCGTGCCCGGGTGGCCTTGTGGCTGACCCAGCTTGCGGCCTGGGAGTGAGCGAAGAAGAAGCCGACGGCGTTGACCAGCAGGCCGCCGATGATCGCCGCCAGGTGCGGCACCAGGGTCAGCAGGGTGCCGCCGAGCAGCAGCAGGGTGCCGGCGGCCATCGCCAGCGGTTGCGAGCGCCCGCGCGCCAATCGGCCGGAGAAGCTGGCGGCGACGGTGCCGGAGAGATAGGTGAGGAACAGCATCCCCAGCCACATCGGCGAGAGGTGATAGGGCGGGGCGCTCAACAGGAAGGTGACATAGCTGTAGAGGTTGATGAACACCATGAAGTTGAGCCCGCCGATGAGATAGGCGCCGAGGATGCTCGGGTTACGCAGGTGCAGCGCGAGGTCGGCGACCATGGCGCGCGGCCGCGGCGGCTTGGGCTGGAAGCGGCGCGAGGGCGGCAGCAGGATGATGAAGGCGATCAGCACCGCGAGGCTGAGCAGCCCGGCGCTGAGGAAGCTCGCCTGCCAGCCCCATTCGGCGGCGCTCGCGCCGCTGAGCAGGCGTCCGGCGATACCGCCGATCGAGTTGCCACCGATATAGATGCCGACGGCCAACAACAGCGCCTCGTGGTCGAACTCGTCACCGAGATAGGCCAGCGCCAGCGCCGGCACGCCGCCGAGGAAGAAGCCCTGCAGTGCGCGCAGGGCGAGCAGGGTGCCGAAGTCCGGGGCGAAGGCGAGCGCGAGCGCGCAGGCGGTGGCCAGCGCCAGGGTGGTGAACATGATCGCGCGCCGACCGATGGCGTCGGAGAGCGGCCCGAAGAGCAGCAGCGACAAGCCCAGGGTGAAGGTCGTGACCGAAAGGGTCAGGCTCGCCTGCAACTCCGAGATGCCGAGATCACCACGCAGCAGCGGTAGCAGCGGTTGCGGGGCATAGAGGTTGGCGAAGATGGCGATCGAGCCGAGACAGAGTGCCAGGGTCGCGCGCCAGAAGGCCGGGGTGCGTGCGGTGATCGGTGGGCTCATTGGAATCCTGGATGGGTGGGGCATGGGTTCATTGTAAGAT
>NZ_RHFJ01000119.1:0-2064 GCF_003718675.1 Marichromatium sp. AB32 | reverse complement strand
GATGGATGGCGCTCAGCCAGCGCGCTCAGCGCCTTGATCAGCGGCCCGTCGTCACGCGGGCGGGCGTGATAGTCGAGCACCGAACGGCTCAGCCCAAGCAGTCGACAGACGCGCCGCTTGCTCACGCCTTCGACCATGGACTCACCCGCCAGGGCGCGCCGCGCCCTGGCGCTCAGCGCTTTTTTTCGACGATCTCCTTCAGGATCTTGTGATCCAGGCTCAGATCCGCGTACATGTGCTTGAGCCGGCGATTCTCCTCCTCCAGCGCGCGCAGCCGCTTCAGGTCCGAAGCATCCATCCCCCCGTACTTCGAGCGCCATTGATAGAAGGTCGCCGCGCTGACCCCCTGCTCCCGGCATACGTCATTGACGGCCATTCCTGACTCAGCACGACGCAATGCGTCAACGATCTGCTGCTCGCTGTACTTGCTCTTGCGCATGTGGGCTCTCCTCTGCTCGGCCACTATCATGCCCTCGGTCTCTACTTTTCGCTGGACCTATTTTTGGGGAAGGGGACATCATCTCTCGTGTTCTGCTCTGCTGATGACGACAAGGCACTCAGGATAGCTGGTGGACAATAAAAAATATTTTAAACAAAATCATTAACGACCATGCAAACACGAAAAAAACCGGTATACACACCCATGCCGCATCTATCATCTCACCATTATCCCAGCAGGGCTCTACTCCTATTATCTTTTCAACTATCAAAATCATTATTTTACAGATTTTTCCGAATGGTGAATTCCTTAAAACAACCTTTACTTCTTCGCTTTCACTATCTCGCCTAAAACCTATTACTGGCGGATCACTTTTTTCTTCACTAGACTGATTCTCCTTGTACCAAAAAACTAAGTTTCTCACCGCTATCCCACTAACTCTCAACCCTATTACTGTCGCCAACGATACAAACACCCCAATAGTGGAAACCAAAAAAACCAATAAAGTTGACTCGGGCTGTGTTTTTGTTATTACATTTGCCACTGAAACCAGCATGAGACCCTGGGTCGCAATCATCCAGTTCAGACGGTGGTTTGTTAACTCGTTTTCATGCTTAATCATCTCCCTGATTGTCTCTTTTTTCTCTTTCATCAAGGACTCCTTTGAAACCTTTTTCTCTTTCATCAAGGACTCCTTTGAAACCTTTTTCTCTTTCATCAAGGACTCCTTTGAAACCTTTAGATTTAATGATTACGAACAAATTAATTCGCTCGACACAGCTTTCTCACTCACAGTAATTTACTGCAAACATCGTGACATTTTCGTGATAAAAAAGCCCTATATGTCACGTCCCGTGAGATCATACTCCCCGTCGAAGCTATCTGTCACGTCCCGCGTGATCATATTCCCCGTCGAAGCTATCCTTTGTTCCGAGCCCGCGAGGTGCTTGAGCTTTTGATTCACGGGTAGCGCCCTAACCGATAGGTTTGGATAAGATCAAAATCTCTTGTTTTAAGGATGAAGAAGATGTATCTGACATGTCCACAGTGTCACTCCAGCCATGTGACAAAAAATGGATTCAACCGGCTGAAAAAGCAGTTGTACAAGTGTCAAGATTGCGGTCGCCAGTTCGTTCTCCATCCTGCCAAGGGGCCGGTTTCTCAGGAAACCCGCGAACTGATCGATCGATTGCTGCTGGAAAAAATCTCCCTGGCCGGAATTGCCCGTGCGGTGAAGGTCTCCGAGGCTTGGCTGCAGAACTACGTGAACGAGAAGTACAAGAAGGTTCCTCGTCAGGTCGCGCTAAAAAAAACACCACACCCTACGGAGTAATCCTGGAGTGCGACGAACTGTGGTCCTTTGTCGGAAAACGCCTGAACAAACAATGGATCTGGATCGCCATCGATCGCCTGACCCGGCGCATCGTCGGGGTCCATGTTGGCGATCGTACGGAGCGCTCCGCACAGGCTCTGTGGGATTCCATCCCAGCGCAATATCAGACTTCCGCTTCCGTCTACACAGATTTCTGGAGCGCCTATGCGCGGATCATCCCGGCACACCGACATTATCCCAGTGCGAAGTCACAAGGGGAAACCAACCACATCGAACGGTTCAACGGTACACT
>NZ_RHFJ01000011.1:0-77070 GCF_003718675.1 Marichromatium sp. AB32 | reverse complement strand
CACGACTACCCCGGCACCGTGGTCGCGGTCACCCACGACCGCTACTTCCTCGACAACGTCGCCGGCTGGATCCTCGAGCTCGACCGCGGTCACGGCATCCCCTGGGAGGGCAACTACTCGAGCTGGCTGGAGCAGAAGGAGAAGCGTCTGGAGCTCGAGCAGAAGCAGGAGCAGGCGCGCATCAAGACCATGAAGCAGGAGCTCGAGTGGGTGCGCAGCAACCCCAAGGGCCGTCACGCCAAGAGCAAGGCGCGTCTGGCCCGCTTCGAGGAGCTGCAGTCGCAGGAGTTCCAGTCGCGCAACGAGACCAACGAGATCTACATCCCGCCGGGCCCGCGTCTCGGCGACCTGGTGGTCGAGGCCGAGGGCCTGCGCAAGGGCTACGGCGACCGGCTGCTCTACGAGAACCTCTCGTTCAACCTGCCCAAGGGCGGCATCGTCGGTGTGATCGGTCCCAACGGCGCGGGCAAGACCACGCTGTTTCGCATCCTCACCGGCCAGGAACAGGCCGACTCGGGCACCCTGCGCGTCGGCGAGACGGTCGACATCGCCTGCGTCGACCAGAGCCGCGACACCCTCGACGACAGCAAGACGGTGTGGGAGGAGATCTCCAACGGCGCCGACAACATCGTCGTCGGTCGCTACGAGATGCCCTCGCGCGCCTACTGCAGCCGCTTCAACTTCAAGGGCTCCGACCAGCAAAAGCGCATCGGCGACCTCTCCGGCGGTGAGCGCAATCGCGTCCACCTGGCCAAGCTGCTCAAGCGCGGCGGCAACCTGTTGCTGCTCGACGAACCGACCAACGACCTCGACGTCGAGACCCTGCGCGCGCTCGAAGAGGCACTGCTCACCTTCCCCGGCTGCGCCGTGGTGATCAGCCACGACCGCTGGTTCCTCGACCGTATCGCCACCCACATCCTCGCCTTCGAGGGTGACTCGCAGGTGACCTGGTTCGAGGGCAACTACGCCGACTACGAGGCCGACCGTCACCGCCGACTCGGCACCGACGCCGACCAGCCTCACCGCATCAAGTACCGCAAGCTCTCGGCCTGACCCGCCCCGGCGCCGCCACAACGGCGCCGGTCGTCCGGGCAGATCCGACACCGGGCGCCCGCCCACCCGGGCGGGCGTCGCACACCCCAGGAATGCCCATGTCCGAACTCGAACACCTCTTCGCCCGTGCCGAGACCCTGATCGACCGTCTCGAGCGGGTGCTCGTCCCCCACACCCCGACACCCGACTGGTCGGCCCACGCCTACCTCTGGCGCCGGCGCGGCGACCACGGCGGCGAGTTGCAGGCATTGCCCGCGCCGCACCGGCTCGCGCTCGACGACCTGCTCTGCCTGGAGCGGCAGAAGCAGGAGATCCTGCGCAACACCGAGCAGTTCCTCGCCGGGCGCAGCGCCAACAATGTGCTGCTGTGGGGCTCGCGCGGCACCGGCAAGTCATCGCTGGTCAAGGCCGTGTTCAATGCGCTGCGCGAACAGGGCCTGCGGCTGATCGAGGTCGACCGCGACGACCTGCTGCAGCTGCCCGACATCCTCGCGCTGATCCGCGATCGCCCCGAGCGCTTCATCCTGTTCTGCGACGACCTCTCCTTCGAGCCCGGCGAGTCGAGCTACAAGGCGCTCAAGGCCGCGCTCGACGGCTCGATCGCCGCCACCCCCGAGAACCTGCTGATCTACGCCACCTCCAACCGCCGCCACCTGCTGCCCGAGTTCCACTCCGAGAACCGCGAGGCGCGGGTGGTCGACGGCGAGCTGCACCAGGGCGAATCGGTCGAGGAGAAGATCTCGCTGTCCGATCGCTTCGGACTGTGGGTCTCCTTCCACCCCTTCAGCCAGACGCAGTACCTGGCGGTGGTGCGCCACTGGCTGGAACGGTTGGAGCACGCTGGGTTGAACGAGGACTGGCCCGAGATCGAACGCGCCGCACTGCAATGGGCGCTGCGCCGCGGCTCGCGCAGCGGGCGCACCGCCTGGCAGTTCGCGCGCGACTGGGCCGGGCGGATGCGAACGGGCGAGGTCTGACGGAGGGCTGCCGACGACACGGGTTCGGTGGATAATCGGGTGGCGAAACACGCTATGGAGACCATCGCATGAAACAAACCAGCCCGCTGTACGCCGCCCTCCTCGCCCTCGGCCTGCCCCTGACGGCGAGTGCCGCCGCCGACCCGGTGATCGAGCAGATCGAGGCGGCCGAGACGGCCTACGAGGACGGCGCCCTGCGCGGGGCCATCGGTCACCTCGAGGCGGCCATCGCCGAGGTCCAGGAGAAGATCAGCGCGGGCCTGCTCGAACTGCTGCCCGAGCCGCTCTCCGGCTGGCAGGCCGATGAGGCGGTGGCCGAGTCCGGCGGCATGGCGAGCATGATCACCGGTACCCACCTGAGCCGTCGCTACTATCGCGAGGACGGCAGCGACCTGACGCTCAGCCTGATGGCCGACTCGCCGATGATGCCGATGCTGACCATGGCGCTGTCGATGCCGATGATGATGCAGGGCAACCCCGAGCTCAAACCCTATGCCCTCGCCGGCCATCGCGGCATGGTCGAACACGCCTCCGGCACGCGCGACTACGAGATCACCCTGATGGTCGGCAGTCGGCTGGTGGTCCAGGCCCAGGGGACGGGGCTGGATGACAAGGGCGCGCTCGAGGACTATCTCAAGCAGCTCGACTTCGATGCGATCGAGGAGGCGCTGGGCAACTGATCGCGGTCTGCCCCGGCGATGCGCGGTGCGCGTCGCCGGGGTGGTCTCAGCGCAGCACCCCGGCGTCGAGCCCGCCGAACAGGGCGCCGAGCGCCCCGGCCATGCCGCCACCGAGCCGCTCGGCGAAGGAGTCGAGCAGGTCGCGCTTCTGGGTGTAGTCGACCACGGTCTCGGTGCCGAGCTGCTCGCGCGCCACCGTCCCGGCGCTCGCCAGACCATCGATCAGGCCCAGCTCGAGCGCTTGCTCGCCACTCCAGAACAGCCCGCTGAAGAGTTCGTCGCCGCCCTGGAGACGATCGCCACGGCCTTCCCGGACCTCGGCGATGAACTGCTGGTGCAGGGTATCGAGCACCCCCTGGATGAAGACGCGCTGCGACTCGGGCAGCGGCGAGAAGGGATCGAGAATACCCTTGTTGGCGCCGGCGGTGAGCAGCCGGCGCTCGATGCCGAGGTCGGCGAGCAGGCGATCGAGCCCGAAGCTGCCGATGCGTACCCCGATCGAGCCGACCAGGCTGGCCTTGTCGGCATAGATGGCATCGGCGCCGACGGCGATGTAATAGCCCCCCGAGGCGCAGAGATCGGCGGCCACTGCGTACACCGGCAGGTCGTCGCCATCATGGGCCTCGCGATATTTCGCCTTGAGCCGAGCGATCTCGTCGTTGATGTAACCGGCCTGCACCGGACTGCCGCCGGGGCTGTTGATACGCAGGATCACCCCCTCGACCTTGTCGTTGTCGAAGGCCTTGCGCAGCGCCCCGACCACCCGATCGGCGCTGGCGTCACTGTCGGCGGCGATCACCCCGTCGACCTCGATCAGCGCCGCGTGCGGCTCGGTCAGCTCCATGCGCCGATCCCAGTCGCGCACCGAGGCGGCCACCACCAGCCCCACCAGATAGAGCAGGATCAACAGCTTGAGCACCAGCCCCCAGCGCCGCGCGCGGCGGCGCTCACGCATGTAGTCGAGCGCCAGATGGTTGATCAGCGCCCGCTCCCAGCCGGGCTGGTCGGGGTCGGGCATCGGCGGCTTGCGCCAGCGTTTCCAGAATCGCCACTGCATGGTCTCGGTCTCCGTCCTGCTTCAGATCTCGGTCATCGCACGCGCGGCCAGCCACTCCGGGATCGCGCTCACCGCGTCCAGACAGTCCAGCGGCTGGTGCGCGCGCAGTCGCTCCGGGGGGTGAACCCCGTAGCTCACCGCCAACCCCGCCACCCCGGCGTTGCGCGCCATCTGCATGTCGAACTCGGTATCACCGATCATCAGCGTCTCGGCGGCACTGGCACCGAGCTCGTCCATCAGCTCCAGGAGCATCTGCGGGTGGGGCTTGGAGAAGGTCTCGTCGGCGCAACGGGTGGCATGGAAGAACTCGCCCAGCCCGGTCTCGCGCAGCGCCTTGTCGAGCCCGGCGCGACTCTTGCCGGTGGCCACCGCCAGCCGACAGCCGCGCTCGGTCAGCGTCGAGAGCACCTCGGCGGCGCCCGCGAACAACGCCGAGGCGTTCGGCGTGGCACCGAGGAAGCGACGCCGATAGGCGAGGATCAGCGCCTCATAGACCTCGGGCTCAGCCCCCGGCAGCAACTCCCGCGTGCCCCGCTCCAGGCTCAGCCCGATGATCTCGCGCGCCGCCTCGCGCGGCGGCGGCTCCAGGCCCAGCTCGACGAAGGCACGCTGCATGCAATCGACGATATGGGCCTCGGAATCCATCAGGGTGCCGTCCCAGTCGAACACGATCAGCTCGAAACTCACGCGGTCTCCTCCAGTGCGTCCAGCAGCCGCTGCAGCGTCTCCGGCAGCGGCGCCTCGACGTGCAGCGGCCGACTCATGTATTCGGCGCGAAAGCTCAGCGCCGCGGCGTGCAGGAACAATCGATCGAGCCCGAGCGCCCTGAGTTCCCGGTTCCAGTCATCGTCACCGTATTTGGGGTCGCCGGCGAGCGGCGCGCCGAGATGGGCGGCATGGACGCGGATCTGATGGGTGCGGCCGGTGACCAGGGTGGCCTCGACCAGGGTCGCCACCCGCGACCCGGCGCGCAAGCGCCGCAGCCGGCGGAAGCGGGTGCGCGAGGCCTTGCCCTCGACCGGATCGACGCTGACCATGCGCTCGCCGCCGCGCAGCACGTTCTTGCGCAGCGGCGCGTCGACGGTCATCTCGGCGCGCGGCAGCTCGCCGCCGATCAACGCCAGATAGCGCTTCTCGATGCCATCCTCGCGCATCATCCGGTGCAGCTCGCGCAGCGCGCTGCGCCGCTTGGTCACCACCAGGCAACCGGAGGTGTCGCGATCGAGCCGGTGCACCAGCTCGAGCTCGCGCCCGGGATGGAGCTGGCGCAGCGACTCGATCAGCCCGAAGCTCAGTCCGCTGCCGCCGTGCACCGCCAGCCCCGAGGGCTTGTCGATCACCAGCAGCCGGTTGTCCTCGTAGAGCACCGCGCCCTCGAGCCGCGCCAGCCAGCCCTCGGGCGCGCGCGCCGGGGCGCGCTGCTCGGGCAGACGCAGCGGCGGGATGCGCACCATGTCCCCGGCGCGCAGCCGATGGCTGGCCTTGACCCGCCCCTTGTTCACCCGCACCTCTCCACGACGGAGTATGCGATAGAGATGGCTGCGCGGAACGCCCTTGATGAAACGGAGCAGGAAGTTATCGATACGCTGTCCGTCGGACTCGGCATCGACGCGGACCAGACGCGGCCCGGTATCCGCACCGCCCTTGGCGGACGCGGGATCTGGATGGGAATCTGGTGGACTCAAAGGGGATAGCCTTGCCTTGTTGGCTCAATTGATGCTAATAGTCTTCGCTGCTACCATGAATCGCTTGCGCTGGCCTGTGGAATATCGATCATTCCGGGAGCGGCGAGCGCAGCCGAAGGTTGGTCCGCGCCCACTCGAAACCGGCCGGGACGACGCCTTCGCGCCGGAAGCCGTCTTTCGACATCTTAGCCACGCCTGCCCGAGGGCAGCATTGGGTATCGCGCGCGGACTCGAGCAGCGAGCAATCGCGCATTCTACACCCTCTGCGTTCCGCGCGCCGTGCGCCAAGGCAGGCCAACGCATCCGGCACCACCCTCGCCGCTCCGAACACCTCCCCCTCCGCATGGACGGGGACAAGAACCCGCGGGCGCCCGCCAGCGCCCGTCAACGATAGTTCATGCGCGCGTGCCCGTTCCGGGTCCCGTCTGGAGGCGACCGAACGGACAGTGCTGATGCCGTCGGATCCTTGCTCACCGTGGGACGAACGGCAACGCGCCGAGCCGCCCCCAGGTCAGCCACCGGGGGTCCGCGGCGAACCGTCCCCCATGACGGGACACGCGCCGTGGTGAGAGAAGGAACAACATGAAAAGAATGCTGATCAACGCAACTCAGCCGGAAGAGTTGCGCGTCGCGACCGTCGACGGTCAACTGCTCTACAACCTCGACATCGAATCCCCCGGCCGGGAACTGAAGAAGGCCAACATCTACAAGGGCACCATCACCCGCGTCGAGCCCAGCCTCGAGGCCGCCTTCGTCGACTATGGCGCCGAGCGCCACGGCTTCCTCCCACTCAAAGAGATCGCCCGCGCCTATTTCGAGCCCGACTCGGTCAAGCCCGGCTCGCGCATCAACATCAAGGAGGCGGTACGCGAGGGCCGCGAGGTGGTGGTGCAGATCGACAAGGAGGAGCGCGGCAACAAGGGCGCGGCGCTCACCACCTTCATCTCGCTGGCCGGGCGCTATCTGGTGCTGATGCCCAACAACCCGCGCGCCGGCGGGGTGTCGCGCCGCATCGAGGGCCAGGACCGCAGCGAGCTGCGCGACGCCATGAGCCAGCTCGAGATCCCCGAGGACATGGGGCTGATCGTGCGCACCGCCGGCGTCGGCAAGAGCGTCGAGGAATTGCAGTGGGATCTCGACTACCTGCTGCAGCTGTGGAAGGCGATCGAGACCTCCGGCGAGCAGCGCAAGGCGCCCTTCCTGATCTATCAGGAGAGCGATGTCATCATCCGCTCGATCCGCGACTATCTGCGCGCCGACATCGGCGAGATCGTCATCGACGACGCCGCCGTCTACGAACGCGCCGAGACCTTCATCCGTCAGGTGATGCCGCAGAACATCAAGAAGCTGCGCCGCTACGACGACGAGGTGCCGCTGTTCACCCGCTACCAGATCGAGACCCAGATCGAGTCGGCCTTCCAACGTGAGGTGCGCCTGCCCTCGGGCGGCTCGATCGTGATCGACCACGGCGAGGCGCTCACCGCCATCGACATCAACTCGGCGCGCGCCACCAAGGGCGCCGACATCGAGGAGACGGCGCTCAACACCAACCTCGAGGCGGCCGACGAGATCGCTCGCCAGCTGCGCCTGCGCGACCTCGGCGGCTTGTTCGTGATCGACTTCATCGACATGACCCCGCCGAAGAACCAGCGCGAGGTCGAGAACCGGCTGCGCGAGGCGCTCAAGCAGGATCGCGCCCGCGTCCAGGTGGCGCGGATCTCGCGCTTCGGACTGCTGGAGATGTCGCGCCAGCGACTGCGTCCCTCGCTCGGCGAATCGAGCCAGCAGGTCTGCCCGCGCTGCAAGGGTCAGGGCACCATCCGCGGGGTCGACTCGCTGGGCCTGTCGATCCTGCGGATAATCGAAGAGGAGGCGATGAAGGACAACACCCAGCGCATCCTCGCCCACCTGCCGGTCAGCGTCGCCACCTTCCTGCTCAACGAGAAACGCCGCACCATCGTCGACATCGAGCAGCGCCAGGAGGTCGAGATCCTGCTGGTCCCGAACGAACACCTGCTCACCCCCGACTACCAGATCGAGCGCATCCGCACCCAGGATGTCACCAAGCAGGACGAGGGCCGACAGAGCTACGAGATCGCCGCGGCCCCGCCCGAGCCGGAGGCCGAGTCGCGCTATACCCGACTGACCGCGCCACCGCGTATCGAGGAGCCGGCGGTCAAGCAGGTCACCCCCGCCACCCCGGTGCCGCAGCAGCGCCCGAACCCGCAGCGGACGACGCCCAAGACCCCGGCCGGACTTCAGGAGCCCGAGCGCAGCGAGCCCGAGAGCCTGATCAAACGGATCTGGACCGGGTTGTTTGCACCGCGCCAGATCGAGGCCCCGGCGAGCCCCCAGAGCGAATCTCAACACCACTCCGAGCGTGGCCACGCCAAGCCCCGCGGCGAGGGCGAGGGTGGCAAGTCCCGCGAGCGCAAGCGCAGCACCCCTCCGGAGGGGCGCGGCGGCGAAGGCGAGGAGAGCGGCCGCAGCGCGCGCAACGGCGAGGGCCGCAGCCGACGCAGCAGCACACGCAATCGTCCCCGCCGCAACGAGAACGGCGGTCGCGCCGCCAAGGGCAAGGGTGACGACGAGCGCACGCGCGAGCCGCAACAACCCCAGGGTGGTGAATCCAACAAGCCGCAGCGCAGCGATGCCGACGAGGCCCAGGAACAGTCCAGACGCAGCACCGAGGCGAGAACGGAGCGGTCGGCACCGGAGACGGCCAAGGGCAACGGCGAGAACACGACGCCACAACAGGATGGTGCCGGCGAACGACCGCGCTCGACCCGGCGGCGACGCGGCGGACGCAACCGCCGCCGCAGCAACCCCACCAACGGCGGCAACGAGCAGCCCAACGGCAACGACCGCGAACGCGCACCGACCCAGTCACGCGTCGAGCACAATGCAGCGACGGAGACAGAGGCACCGGCCACCGAGACCCGGCACAAGCCACAGGCGCTCCTGCCCGCGCCCCAGACAGGTGCCGAGGCCAAGCAGTCGGACAGCGACAGACAGTCCGCGAGGGCGAAGTCGGAGCCGTCCCAGGGCCAATCGAGCGCCGCAGCGCCCAAGCCGGAGACTGCCAAGGACAAGTCGACCGCCGCGTCAGCCAAGCCTGAAGCGGGCAAGGACAAGCCGACTGCCGAGACAGCCAAGCCGGAGTCGGGCAAGGACAAGCCGACTGCCGAGACAGCCAAGCCTGAACCGGGCAAGGACAGGCCGGCTGCCGAGACAGCCAAGCCTGAACCGGGCAAGGACAGGCCGGTCGCCGAGACAGCCAAGCCTGAACCGGGCAAGGACAAGCCGACTGCCGAGACAGCCAAGCCTGAACCGGGCAAGGACAAGCCGACTGCCGAGACAGCCAAGCCTGAACCGGGCAAGGACAAGCCGACTGCCGAGGCGCCCAGCGCTGAGACCGCGGCGCCCAGGCCGAAGCCCGCCGGGGAGCAACCCGCGGCGACCTCGAAACCCGAGAGCGGCGAGCACAAGAGCGCCACGGTGAGCAGGTCCGAACCGACCCGCGAGGCGCAGTCTCACTCAGAGACCGCGACGAGTGCGCCCACACCGCCCCCGGAGTCGCGACCACAGACGCCCCCCGCGGCGCCCAAACCCGCCACCGAGGCGCCAGCGGCAGCGCCGGAGCGCGCCCCGCGACCCGCGGCCACCGTCGAGAGCGAGAAACGGATCACGCAGGAAGACGGCGACTGAGGTCGCGATCGTCACCTCGTGCGTGCTAGGGTCCGCCCTGCTGCGGTTACCCTGAACCCGTGCGGGTCGTCATCGGCGACCCGCACGCATGCACCACCGGAGCCCGCAGGCGCACTCGTGGCGGCGCCCGGGCTGAGGACGGACGATGTTCAGACTCTTCATCTCCAGCCAGCTGCACCTCCTCGGGCTCGCCCTGCGCGCCCTCCTCCCCAGGCGCGGCGCCGGCCGGGCGGGTTATCTCCGCCCCCTGCTGATGCTCGGCTTCGTGCCGCTGTTCGCCCTGGTCCAGTTGATCCACTGGCTCGGGCTGGCGCTCGACGAGCTGCTCTACCCCGACTATCGCCGGGTCCAGGTCCGCGAGCCGCTGTTCATCCTCGGCGTACCGCGCAGCGGCACCACCCATCTCCACCGGGTGCTGGCCGAGGATCCCGGTGTCACCACCTTCACCACCTGGGAGTGTCTGTTCGCGCTCTCGATCACCGCCCGCCGCTTCTGGCTCGGCCTCGGCCGACTCGACGCCCGGCTCGGCGCCCCGCTCGCCCGGCTGTTGCGCCGGATCGAGCGCCACGCCTTCGGCGCCCTGGACGCGGTCCACAGCATGCGCCTCGATGACCCCGAGGAGGACTACTTCGCACTGCTGCCGGCGCTCGCCTGCTTCATCCTCATCCTCCCCTTCCCCGACTCGAGCCGACTGTGGCGGATGGGCAGCTTCGACCGCGACATGCCCGAGCCGCTGCGCAGCCAGCTCCTCGAGCACCATCATCGCTGTCTGCAGCGCCATCTCTACGTCCACGGCACGGACAAGCGACTGCTGTCGAAGAACGCCGCCTTCGCCCCGCTCGCCGGGGCGCTGCGCGCGCGCTATCCCGACGCCCGCTTCGTGGTCTGTCTGCGCGCCCCGCAGGAGACCCTGCCCTCGCAACTGAGCTCGATCGCCGGCGGCGCCAAGCTGTTCGGCGTCGGCGCGGTCGAGCCCGCGTTCGCGCGACGCATGATCGAGCAGCTCGGCTTCTACTACCACAACCTCGAACAGACCCTGGCCGAGGTCCCGGTCGAGCGCTGTGCCTGGGTGACCATGGCGCAGCTGCGCGGGCAGCTCGGCCCGAGCATCGAGACCATCTACAACCAGCTCGGACTCACGCTCGACGCCGACTACCGCGCCCGCCTCCAGCAGCGTCAGCGCCATGCCCGACGCTATCGCAGCGCGCACCAGTACAGCCTCGCGCAGTTCGGACTCGACGCCGAGCGTATCGAACACGAGCTCGGCGCCTGCTATCGTCGTCTGTGTGCGCGTGCCATCGATGATCGGGACGCGCCGCCATCCGCCGCACCCCCGGCACCCACGCGAACCACGGAAACCGCGTTGCCATGTTGAGCACCTCGTGCCCAGACCAGCTCACCGCGCAGTCCGACCCGATCGACGCCTCGGGGCTACGCGTGGCCATCCTCTCCGACGCCGCCCCCGAGCGTAACGGGGTCGGCGCCTACTATCGCGACCTCGCCGATCATCTGCGCGCCGCCGGCGCCCGGGTCGAGTTGATCGCGCCACGCTATCGCCGCGGCAGCTGGCACGGCGGACTGACCTTCCCGCTCCCCGGCGACCCGACCCAGAGGCTGCTGCTGCCCTCCTGGCCGCTGGTCAGCGGCCGACTGCGCCGGCTGCGTCCCAACGCCATCGTCGTCCCCACCCCCGGCCCCTTCGGCATGCTCGGCATGCACCTGGCCGGGCGGCGCGATATCGCCCTGGTGGTCGGCTTCCACACCCACTTCGAGGCGCTCACCGACCTCTTCCCCGAGTGGAGCGGCCTGCGCGCGCGCGTGGCCAACGCCTATCTCGGCACCTGCCACCGCATGCTGTTCCGCCGCAGCCAGCTGGTGCTCGCCAACTCCCACGAGATGGTCGAGGTGGCACGACGCATCGGCGCCGACCGCGCAGCGCTGATGGCCACGCCGATCGCCAAGCGCTTTCTCGACTGCCCGCCGCGACCGGTCGCACCCCGACTCGGGCGGGTCCTGTTCGCCGGTCGACTGGCCCCGGAGAAGAACCTCGAGAGCATCGTCGAGGCCGCACAACGACTCCCCGAGATCGAATTCCTGGTCGCCGGCGACGGGCCGCTGCGCCCCTGGCTCGAGCAACGCTGCGCCGAGCATCCCAACCTCAGACACCTCGGCTGGGTGCGGCGCGGCCAGATCATGGCCCTGCTCGACTCGGTCGACGCCCTGGTGCTGCCCTCCCGGGTCGAGTCCTTCGGCACCATCGCGCTCGAGGCGATGGCGCGCGCGCGCACCGTGGTGGTTTCCTCGGCATGCGGTATCCTCAGTTGGGAGCTGCTCGGACGCGGGCTGCACGCGATCGGCGAGGACGAGACGCTCGCCGAGGCACTGGCGCGGGTCCGCGCGCTCGACCCGGCACTGCGCGAGCGCAAGGCGCACCTGGCACGCGCGGCGGCGATCGAGATCAACCGCCGCAACCTTCAACACTGGCTATCGGTACTCTCGGGCGATCATGGACACAGCGTCGACATGCGCGACTGACGACACCACCCCCAGGACCCTGGTCTCGGTGCATGATGTGATGCCCGAGACCCTGCCTCGGGTCGAGCGGCTGCTCGCCCTGCTCGAGGCCGAGCGGGTCTATCCGGTCACCCTGCTGGTGATCCCCGGCGGCGCCTGGGATCGCACCGCCCTCGCGCGGCTACGCCAGTGGCAGCGACGCGGCCACGAGCTGGCCGGACACGGTTGGCACCATCGCGTCGAGCGCTACGGCGGCTGGTATCACCGCCTGCACGCGCGCCTCATCTCGCGTGACGTCGCCGAGCACCTGGCGCTCGATGCCGAGGGCATCGGCGCGCTGGTCAACCGCTGTCACGCCTGGTTCGGCGATCAGGGGCTGGACGCGCCCGAACTCTATGTACCGCCGGCCTGGGCGATGGGCCGGATCGCGCGCTCGGCGCTCGCCGAGCTGCCCTTCGAGCGCTACGAGTACCTCTCCGGGGTGCTCTCGGCCGAGAGCGGACTGTTCGCGCCGGTGCCGATGCTCGGCTACGAGGCCGACACCGCGGCGCGCGCCCGCGCGGTCCGGCTGTGGAACCGCATCAACCGCAGCCGCGCGCGCGCCCGGGGATGGCTGCGCATCGGCATCCACCCACGGGATCTCGAACTGCGTCTGGCCGAATCGCTGCGCCAGGACCTGCGACGCTACCGTCATCACAGCCGCTATGCCGCGCTCACCGAGCGCCGCCCGGACCACGACGAAGGCGACGGCGCCGGGGTCACAGAAAACGTGCGTTGAGATCCTCGAGCAGACCGCGCGCGGCCGCCTCGACCATGTCGAAGACCTGATCGAAGCCGCGCCGACCGCCGTAGTAGGGATCGGGCACCTCGCGCTGCGAATAGTCCGGGGCGAAGTCCATCAACAGCCCCAGGCGCGACTCCAGCCCGGGCGGGCAGAGCGCGGCGAGATGCGCGTAGTTGTCCTGATCCATCGCCAGCACATAGTCGAAGCGCTCGAAGTCATCGGCGCCGACACACCGAGCGCGCAGGTCGCGGATATCGATGCCACGGGCGCGCGCCGTGTCGCTGGCGCGCTGATCCGGGCGCGCGCCGACGTGATAGGCATGGGTGCCGGCCGAGTCGATCTCGACGAGCTGTTCGAGCCCACGGGCGCGCAGCAGTTGACGAAAGACGCCGTGGGCGGTCGGCGAACGACAGATATTGCCCATGCAGACGAACAGAACCCTGGCCTTGATCTCGTGTTTCACCTCGCTACTCCCTCTATCGCTGGCTGACACCGTCCCGATCATAGCAGCGCCCGACGCCGGACTCAGTCGCCGGCACGCTCGCGTCTGAGCCGCTGCGCCTCGCGCTGGCGTGCCTGGGCGGCGCTCTGGCGCTCGAGCCGCAACCGCCAGCCGCCGCTGTCGCGCGCCGGCGCGTCAAGGGACGGGGAAGCGGCGCGCGACTCACGCCGCAGCGACTGCCAGGCGCGCCGCTCGTCCTGGCGCTGCTCGAGCAGCCGCGTGCCCGTCTGCCGGGTCGGCGCCGGGCGGCGACCGGCGGGTGCGCGGGCAGCGCCCTCGAGTCGCAACCAACCGCCGGCACCAGCAGCCTCCGCGGCACCGACCGCGGCGGCATCGGCCCCGACCACGGGCATGGCGAGCGTCCAGATGAAGACGGTGACGAAGGTACGGATGATCGGTGCACTCATGGTCTCGACCTCCAGCGGCCTGTCCGCGTGATTGACCCGCAAGGTCAGGTGCTGGAGTCCGCGACTGGAAAGCTCAACCCGGTGGCGCCATCATCGAGCACAGGGACAGACGCGGCACGGAGGCCGAGACGACGGCGACAGGCTACACCCACCCGGGAGGCGCGATGCACACCAGACCCACGACCCCACAGGGCAGGCACGACCGCGAGGCGCTGCTGCACCAGGTCCGCACACTGCTCGGGCGCCGCTGTCGGCTGCGCGGCGCCTCCTGGAGACTGATCGACCTGCTCCCCGGCGAGGAGTTGCTGATCCTCGAGTCGGACGACGAGCACGCCGCCGAGATCCAGGCCGACCAGTACGGCCGGCCGCGCCAGCGACGCAATACCCTGCTGCAGGTACCGCTGTTCGACCGTCACCGCTGCCCCTCGGCACCGCTGCGCGAACTGCTCGACACCCTCACCCCGACCCTCGCACGGCGCCACTGAGGGCGACGCGTCAGTCGTCGGCGCTCATCCACGCCTCGGCACGCCCCAGGTCCTCGCGGGTATCGACCCCGGGGCCGGGGGTGCGCTCGGCGATGCCGACATGGATACGCTCGCCGTGCCACAGCACGCGCAGCTGTTCGAGCGACTCGGCGACCTCGAGCGGTGCCGGCGGCCAGGCGAGATAGCGCTCGAGGAACCCGGCGCGATAGGCGTAGAGCCCGATGTGACGGAGGAAGGTCACCGACTCGGGCAGGCTCGCGCGGCTGCCGAGGAACTCGTCGCGATGCCAGGGCAGCGGCGCGCGCGAGAAGTAGAGCGCGAAGCCCTCGACATCGGTCACCACCTTGACCACGTGCGGATCGAACAGCGCCTCGACCCGCCGGATCGGCGAGGCCAGGGTCGCCATCCCCGCCCCAGCGCACCCGGCCAGGTCGCTCGCCACCTGGTCGATCAGCGCCGCCGGCATGCAGGGCTCATCGCCCTGCAGGTTGACCACCACGGTGTCGGCCTCCCAACCACGCGCGGCGATCACCTCGGCTACCCGCTCGGTGCCGCTGCGGTGCTCCGTCGCGGTCAGCTGGGTCGCGGCACCGAGTCCGGCGCAGGCATCGAGGATGCGCGCGTCATCACTCGCCACCACCACCTCGTCGGCGCCGCTGGCGCAGGCCCGCGCCACCACGTGCCGGATCATCGGCTCCCCGGCGATCTCCAGCAGCGGCTTGCCCGGCAGCCTGGAGGAACCGTAACGCGCCGGAATCACCACCTTGAAACCCTTAGCCATGCCTCTTCACCCTTGCCAGTCGAGTCAACAGCCCCGCCAGCGAGTCGGCATCGAACTCGGCCTCGACGGGGACATACCAGTGATCACCGCCACCAAACCGGGCGCACTTGACCGCGTCCTTCTCGGTCATCAGCACCGGCCCCGCGGGCCAGGCCGCGACCTCGGCGGCGGTGAAGTCGTGATGATCGGGATAGGGGCGCGGGTCGAGCACCAGACCGTGCGTCTCGAGCATGGCGAAGAAACGATCGGGATTGCCGATCCCCGCCACCGCACACACCCGCCGGTCCCGGAAGGCCGCCAACGGACGGCTGCGCCCGGACCCATCGAGCGCCAGCGCCGCGCCCGGCACCAGTCGCATCCGCCCCGCCCCCGGCGGCGCCTCACCGCCGTTATGGAGCACCAGGTCGACCGCCTCGAGCCGGCGCGGCGGCTCGCGCAGCGGCCCGGCCGGCAGACAGCGGCGGTTGCCCAGCCCACGGCGACCATCGACCACGGCGATCTCGATATCGCGCGCCAGACGGTAGTGCTGCAGCCCGTCGTCGGTGAGCAACAGGTCGCAGTCGCAGCGATCGAGCGCGAAGCGCCCCGCCGCCACCCGATCGGCGCCGACCACCACCGGACAGCCGGCGTGGCGCGCGAGCAGCAGCGGCTCGTCGCCGACCTCCTCGGGGGCATCGCTCGGCGCAACCCGGCGCACCCCGTCCTCGCGCCGGCCATAGCCGCGGGTGAGGACTGCCGGTCGCCAGCCGTGCTCGCGCAGCAGTCGGGCCAGGGCGATCACCGCCGGGGTCTTGCCGGTGCCGCCGACGCTGAGGTTGCCGACCACCACCACCGGCACCGGCAACCGTGTGCTCGCCAGCCAGCCGCGCCGAAAACCCAGCCGCCGCAGCATGGCGAGCGCGCAATAGAGCGCGCCGAGGGGCGCGAGCAGCACGCCGAGCCAGTGCCGGGCGTACCAGACGCGGGCCGGATCGATCCAGCGCATCAGTCCTCGACCGCGAGACCGTCGTGGAACTGCAGCCGGTGCAGCCGCGCGTAATAGCCGTTGCGCTCGAGCAGCGCCTGATGGCTGCCCTGCTCGACGATCCGTCCGGCATCGAGCACGAGGATGCGGTCGGCGCGCTCGATGGTCGAGAGCCGATGAGCGATCATCAGCGTGGTGCGCTCCTCCATCAGCTCCTGGAGCGCGGCCTGGATGTGGCGCTCGGCCTCGGTGTCGAGCGCCGAGGTCGCCTCGTCGAGGATGAGGATGGGGGCGTCCTTGAGCATCGCGCGGGCGATCGCCAGACGCTGGCGCTGACCGCCCGAGAGCAGCACGCCGCGATCCCCCACCACGGTGTCGAAGCCCTGCGGCAGGGCGCGGATGAACTCCAGCGCGTGCGCGCTCTCGGCGACCTGTTCGAGCCGCTCGCGGCTCGGCGGCTCGGGCTGGCCATAGGCGATGTTGTTGGCGATGGTGTCGTTGAACAGCACCACGTCCTGGGTGACCAGCGAGATCTGACGGCGCAACGAGCCCAGGGTGAGGTCGCGGATCGGCGTGCCGTCGATCAGGATCTCGCCCTCGCTGGGGTCGTAGAAGCGTGGCAACAGGCTGGCGATGGTGCTCTTGCCGCTGCCCGAGCGCCCCACCAGGGCGATCTTCTCGCCCGGGGCGACGATCAGCTCCAGCTCGCGGATCGCCGGCGGCTTGTCCGGGCTGTAGCGATGGGTGACGCCGCGATACTCGATCCGTCCGGCGGCCCGCTCGACCTCGCCGCGCCCGCGGTCGTCCTCCTCCTCGGCGTCGAGCAGCTCGAACAGGCTCTCGGCGGCGATGATGCCGCGCTGCAGATGGGCGTTGACCGAGGTCAGACGCTTGACCGGCGGCAGCAGCAGTGCCATGGCGACGATGAAGGACATGAAGGTGCCGACCGAGATGTTGTCCTGCAGCCCCTGCATGGTCGAGAGATAGACGATCACCGCGATCGCCATCGCCGAGATCAGCTGCACCAGCGGCACGCTCGCCGCCTCGGTGGCGATCATCTTCATCTGCAGCGAACGGGTCTTCTCGTTGATCGCGCCGAAGTGACGCGCCTCGCGCGCCTGACCGCCGAAGGCCTTGACCACCCGATGGCCGTCGATCACCTCCTGGGCGACATGGGTGAGCTCGCCGACGCGGTCCTGGATGCGCTTGCTGTGACGGCGAAAGCGCTTGGTCGCGTACTTGATGGCGCCGGCCATCAACGGCCCGATGAGCAGGAAGATCACCGACAGCTCGGCGTCGAGATAGAGCATGTAGGCCATCAGCCCGAGCACGGTGAAGCCGTCGCGCACCAGGGTGGTGACCGCCGAGGTCGCGGCGGTGGCGACGTTCTCGACGTTGTAGGTGAGCTTGGCGAGCAGATGGCCCGAGCCGGTGTTGTCGAAATAGCGCGTCGGTGCGCGCAGCAGGTGCTCGAACATCTCCTGGCGGAGATCGGCCACCACCCGCCGTCCGACCCAGCTCAGACAGTAGTTGTTGACGAAGCCGGCGATACCGCGCCCGAGAAAGAGCGCGACCAGCAGCAGGGGCATCATCTGCACCACGGTCTCGTCGCGCTCGACGAAGCTGCCGTCGATCAGCGGCTGCATCATCGCCGCGAACAGCGGCTCGGTGATCGCAAAGGCGAGCATGCCGACGATGGAGACGGAGAACATCCGCCAGTAGGGGCGGACGTAGCCGAGCAGGCGGCGATAGATGGCGCTCGCCGCAGCGGGCGCCGGGGATGGTGTCTGCGGGTCGCTCATGGCGCCTCCCCGTTGCGGGTCGCGGCGAAGGCGACCTGATTGAGTCCTTGGCGCGCGGTGGCATCAAGCGCGGTCATCACCGCCTGGTGCGGGGTGCGGGCATCGGCCTGGATCAGCACCGGCGCGCTGTCGCGCCCGGCGAGCGCGGCGGCGATCGCGCGACCCAGGGTCGCGGCGTCGGCACCGAGCACCCGTCGCTCGCCGATGAAGAAGACCCCCTCGGCGTCGATCACGATGGTCAGGGTCTCGGGCGGCTCCTCGGCTGGCGCCGCCACCCCCTCGGCCTCGGGCAGCTGCACCCGCAGCCGCGCCTCGTCCTTGAAGCTGGTCGAGACCATGAAGAAGATCAGCAGCAGGAAGACCACGTCGATCAAGGGCGTCAGGTTGATGTCGATCGGGGTCTTGCGCTGGGGTCGGAGGTTCATGCCCCGGCCTCCACGGTATCCTCGCGCTCGCCCTTGATCACCTCGATCAGACGCAGCGACAACTCCTCCATGTCGACCACCAGACGCGAGACGCGGTTGTCGTAGAAGCGATGGAACATCAGCGTCGGGATCGCCACCGAGAGCCCGGCGGCGGTGGTGATCAGCGCCTCGGAGATGCCCCCGGCGAGCACCCCGGGATTGCCCACGCCGGCCTCCATGATCACCGCGAAGACATCGATCATGCCCAGCACGGTGCCGAGCAGGCCGAGCAGCGGGGTCACCGCGGCGATGGTGCCCAGGGTGTTGAGGAAGCGCTCCAGCTCGACGACCACCTGGCGACCGGTCTCGGCGATCGCCTCCTTCATCACCTCGCGCGAGTGCATCCGATTGGCCAGACCGGCGGCGAGCATCCGCCCCAGCGGCGAGCCGTAGCGGATCTCCTCGATCTGGGTGTCGGAGAGTTGACCGAGGCGGTAGAGCTGCCAGATCCGCGCCAGCAGCCCCGGCGGCATGATGCGGGCACGGCGCAGCATCCAGGCGCGTTCGATGACGATCGCGGTGGCGACCACGGAGCTGGCGATGATCGGCACCATCAACCAGCCGCCGGCGTACATCAGATCTAGCAAGGGCGAACTCCTCGGCGCGGACTGTGACTGAAGGCCTCGCCCCAAATGGGCCGAGACTGACCCTTCATGATACTCGAAGCCCTCGACCTCCAGCCATCGGGGCATCGGTCGCCAGCCGCCAGCCGCCAAGGGATTGAGCCGCGAAGCCACGAAAAGCACAAAGAGGATCAAGTGATCAGTTGCCAGTGACTCGCCGCCCTCGACGACGGCACTGCTCGTCATCAACCACCGCGCACATTCTCGGCGCCGGAGTCAAGGGACAGGCGGCCACTGGTGGCTGACCGCTGGAGGCTGGCGACTGCTAGCGGTCGCCCCGACAGGTCGGCGCGGTGAGCGGGGCCGGCAGCGGCACGAACCAGGCCGAGAGGGTACGGGCGCGACCGCAGGCCCAGGGGCAGCGCGGGGCGCAGCCGGCTGCGGGGCGGTGGCGCCAGAGCCGGTCGTGGCGGGCGCGCCAACCCGGCTCGATCGACAGGCCCTCGGCATCGAGACGCAGTGTCAGCGCGCCCTCGTGCGCCGTCCCTCGCGTCTCGATGTCACGCGCGATGAGGCGCGCGCACACCGTCTCGGCAGGGAAGCCGTAGTGATTGGCATAGCCCGATGCGACCAGCGCCAGCTCGGGGTCAACCGCATCGAGCAACGCCGCGCTCGACGAGCTGGCGCTGCCGTGATGGGCGAGCACCAGCACGCGACTGCGCAGGGCCGCGCCATGGCGCGCGACGAGTTGGCGCTCGACCGCGGCGCCGATGTCGCCGGTGAGCAGCACCGAGACATCCCCGACCTCGATGCGCAGCACGCAGGAGGCATCGTTGCCCGAGCCACCCCCGGTCACTGGGTATAGGAAGCGAAAGCGCACCCCCGACCACGACCAGCCCTGCCCCGCCCGACAGCGCCCGACGCCGTCGAGGCCGAGCGCAGCCGGCTCGCCCGAATCGACGCGCCTGACCTCCACGCCGCGGCGCAGTCCCGCCAGCCCGCCGGCATGGTCACGGTCGGCATGGCTGATCACCAGCCGGTCGACCCGCTCGACGCCCTGGGCGCGCAACAGCGGCACCAGCACCGCGCTACCGGTCTCGAAGCCACTGGCGAACCCTGGGCCGGTGTCATAGACCAGGGTGTGCTCATGGGTGCGCGCCACCACTGCCAGTCCCTGACCGACATCGACCAGGGTCAGCCACAATGCGCCCGGCGGTGGCGGCTGCGGGCGCACCAGCGCCAGCGCCGCCAGCCCCACCAGACCCAGCCAGCGCCCCGGCAGTCCGCGCGGGGCAAGCAGCAGCGCGACGCCCAGGGTCGCGGCCAGCCACACCCAGGGCGGACGCGCCGCCAGCGCGAAGGCCGCCCACGGCTGATCGGCGATCCAGCCGAGACCAGCGAGTCCCTGCTCGAGCAGCCAGGCGACGGCATGCAGCGGCGCCGCCAGCCCGGGCAGCAGACTCAACACCGCGGCGACCAGCAACAGCGGCAGCAGCAGCGAGAACAGCGGCACCGCCACCAGGTTGACCAAGGGCGCGACCAGCGAGGCACGGGCGAACAGCAACAACAGCAAGGGCAACAGCCCGATGCTCACCGCCCATTGCACCTGCCCCCAGCGCCGCCACGGCGAGCGGCTCGGCAGGCGTCCGGTGAGCGCCAGCAGGATCGCCGCGACCGCGCCGAAGGAGAGCCAGAACCCGACCCCGAGCGGCGCCAGCGGATCGAGCGCGACCACCCCGGCGAGCGCCAGTACAACCCCCTGCCAGGGACGCAATGGCCGCCGCCAGAACAGCGCGCCGAGTACCACCGCGAGCATGATCAGCGCGCGCTGAGTGGAGATCGCGAAACCGGCGAGCGCCGCATAACCGAGCGCCGCGCCCGCTGCGAACAGTGCAGCGGCGCGGGGCGCGGCGAGCCACAGGCTCAAGCGCCGACTGCGCGACCACAGCAGGCGTTCCAGCCAGAATACCGCGGTTGCGATCACCGCCACATGCAGCCCGGAGATCGCCAGCAGGTGATTGGTGCCGGTGCGGGTGAGCACCTCCCAGTCGCGCGGCGTGAGGGCATCGCGCAACCCCAGGGTGAGCGCCTGCACCGCACCGAGCGCCGGGCGCTCGCCGAGTGTTGCGGCGAGATGATCGGCGAGGCGCTGACGCAACCGCGCCAGCCGATAGCCAGACGGAGCGGGATCGAGCAGTCGCGGCGGCTCGCCGGCGCGCAGATTGCCAGTCGCCACCACCCGTCGCGCGAACAGCCAGCGCTCGTAGTCGAATCCGCCCGGGTTGGCATAGCCGTGCACGGGCTTGAGCCGGACCGGCAACCGCCAGCGTTGACCGGGACTGAGCAGCGGGGCGTCACGATACCAGGACAGGCTGACCCGGCCAGTGAACTCGACCGACTCGCCGGCAGCGGAGGCATGCTCGATCAGGAAGGTGAAGCGGGTGGCGCCGCCGCGCCGCACCGGCAGCGCATCGACCCGCCCCTCGACGACCAGGGGGACGCGCACCAGCTCATCGGGAAACGGCTGGCAGAGCGGCACGGAGAGCTGCCACAGCGACCAGCAGAAACCGAGCAGCGCGACACCGGCCAGACGAACCAGGGGGCGGCGCCACCCCGGCGACAGCACCAGCGCCGCCACCACCAACCAGCCCGGCGGCGGCAGCACCGGCAGCGGCAGCGCCGCCAGGACACCGAGGACGAAGGCGAGCGCTGCGGCGATCAGCACCAGCGGGCGGCGACCGGGTAGACAATCCGCACACCACGCCACCCGTCTGGCCTATACTTGGCGCCTGCGTCGGCACCTGAGACCAGTCGGACTCTCCGTGTGAAGAAATCGCTGAAACGGGTCATGCCGGACCCCCGGAAGATCCTGGAAAATCGGCAGCTCGGTATCTTCGGAAAGCTACTGCAGGATCCCAACCTCTGGCATCTCAACCGACGTTCGGTCTCGGGCGCCGTCGCGGTCGGCCTGTTCGTGATGTACCTGCCGCCGCTCGGTCATCTGTTCATGGCAGCGGGGCTGGCGATCGCCACCCGGGTCAACCTGCCAATCTCGCTGACCCTGATCTGGATCTCCAACCCGATCACCATCCCGCCGATGTTCTACGGCGCCTATGCGCTCGGCTGCTGGCTGCTCGACCAGCCGGTGGTCGGCTTCGACATGCACTTCTGGATCGACTGGCGCAACTGGCTGGCGGTACTCGCGCCGCTGCTGCTCGGCTCGCTGGTCTGCGCCACGCTGTGCTCGGTGAGTGGTTATTTCGCCATCCAGACGCTGTGGCGCTGGAAGCTGATACGCGAGATCCAGCGTCGACGTGCTCGCTACCGGGCAGCGACCTCTGCCGCTGTCGGGACCAGCGCGCCCTCGTCGAGCCGCCAGCGCTGATCCATCCGCGCGGCGAGTTCGGGGTCGTGGGTGACGATCACCAGCGCGGTGCCGATGTCGCGGTTGAGTTCGAGCATCAGCTCGTAGACGGCGGCGGCGGTGTTGCGGTCAAGGTTCCCGGTCGGCTCGTCGGCAAGCAGACAATCGGGCTCGGTGACCAGGGCGCGGGCCACCGCCGCGCGCTGACGCTCGCCGCCGGAGAGTTCGGCCGGACGATGGGCGCCACGATGCGCCAGCCCGACCTGAGCGAGCAGGTTGAGCGCGCGCTCGCGCGCCAGGCGCGGGCGCATGCCACCGATCAGCAGCGGCATGGCGACGTTCTCGAGCGCGGTGAACTCGGGCAACAGGTGGTGGAACTGGTAGACGAAGCCGAGATGACGGTTGCGCAATCGCCCCACCCGCGCCTCGGAGAGCCCGACGATGTCCTGACCGCGCCAGCACACCCGACCGGCGCTCGGCCGGTCGAGTCCGCCGAGACACTGCAGCAGGGTGCTCTTGCCCGAGCCCGAGGCGCCGACGATGGCCACCCGCTCACCGGCGCCGACGCGGAAGTCGACCCCGCGCAGCACCTCGATCTCGGCGGGTCCCTGGCGGAAGGTCTTGGTCAGGGCGGCGGTCTCGAGCACCGCCTCCGGTGTCCGTGGATCACTCATAGCGCAGCGCCTCCGCCGGGTCGGTCCGTGCCGCGCGCCAAGCCGGATAGAGGGTGGCCAGCACCGACATCGCGAAGGCCGCGCCGCCCACCCGCAGCACGTCGACGAGCTGAACGTCCGAGGGCAGCGCGCTGATGTAGTAGATCGAGGGATCGAGGAAGTGCACCCCGAACACGCCCTCGATCCAGGCCACCACCGGCTCGACGTTGAGCGCCAGCACCACACCGGCGACCACCCCGACCAGGGTGCCGATCAATCCGATCGCGGTGCCCTGCACCATGAACACCCCCATCACCCGCGCCGGCGAGGCACCGAGGGTGCGCAGCACCGCGATATCGGACTGCTTGTCGGTGACCACCATCACCAGGGTCGAGACGATGTTGAAGGCGGCCACGGCGACGATCAGGAAGAGGATGATGCTCATCATCCGTTTCTCCATCGCCAGCGCGCTGAAGAAGTTGCTGTGCACCTGGGTCCAGTCGACGACGCGATAGGCGCCGCCGAGATCGTAGGCGATCTCGCGCACCAGCCGCGGCGCGGCCCACATGTCGGTGAGCTTGAGTCGTACCCCGGAGACGTTGTCGCCGAGTCCGAGCAGGCGCGCGCCGTCACGCATGTGGATGAAGGCGGCGTTGCGATCGTAGTCGGCCATTCCCACCGAGAACACCCCGCTCACCGTGAAGCGCTTGAGCCGCGGCATCACCCCGGCGGGGGTGGAACTCACCTGCGGGGTGACCACGGTGACCTTGTCGCCCGGCGCGACCCCCAGATAACCGGCGAGATCGCGCCCGAGGACGATGTTGAACGCACCGTCGACGAGGTCGTCGACCGAGCCCGAGACCATGTCACGACGCAGCTCGGCGACCTGATCCTCCTCGCGCGGCAGGATCCCCCGCACCATCGCCCCGCTCACCCGCGAGCCGTTGGTGAGCATCCCCTGGACCTCGACGAAGGGTGCGGCGCCGACCACATCGGGATGCGCGCGCACCTGCTCGAGCAGCGGCTGCCAATCGCCGAGGCCGCCACCGAAGGGATCGCTCAGGGTCGCATGCGAGGCCATGCCGAGGATGCGCTGCTGGATCTCCTTGTGGAAGCCGTTCATCACCGACAGCACCACGATCAGGGCGATGATGCCGAGCGCGATGCCCGCCATCGAGATCCCCGAGATGAAGGAGATGAAGTGGTTGCGACGGCGCGCACGCGTGTAGCGCAGACCGATGTAGAGTGACAGGGGATGAAACATGGGGATGGATTAAACCACAAAGCCCGCGACGACGTAGGAACAGCAGCGGCCAGCGGCCAGCGGCCAGCGGCCAGCGGCCAGCGGCCAGCGGCCAGCGGCCAGCGGCCAGCGGCCAGAAGATTGAACCGCAAAGCCGCAAAGGACGCAAAGGAGAGAAGAGCTTCCAGCCATCAGCCTCCAGCCGCCAGTGGCTGCCTGTCTTCGAGTGTTGGTCGGAAACGCACGCCAACCGGTCGCTGACAGCGAATGGGGAGTGGCGCTATCGTCGAGGCCGTCCCTCCACTGGCGGCTGGCCGCTGATGGCTGGCAGCTTGAATCCCTTCGCGCCCTTTGGGCCTTTGCGGTTCAAAGCAGCTTCCAGCGATCAGCCTCCAGCCGCCAGTGACTGCCTGTCTTCGAGTGTTGGTCGGAAACGCACGCCAACCGGTCGCTGACAGCGAATGGGGAGTGGCGCTATCGTCGAGGCCGACCATCCACTGGCGGCTGGCCGCTGATGGCTAGCAGCTTGAATCCCTTCGCGCCCTTTGGGCCTTTGCGGTTCAAAGCAGCTTCCAGCGATCAGCCTCCAGCCGCCAGTGGCTGCCTGTCTTCGAGTGTTGGTCGGAAACGCACGCCAACCGGTCGCTGACAGCGAATGGGGAGTGGCGCTATCGTCGAGGCCGACCATCCACTGGCGGCTGGCCGCTGATGGCTGGCAGCTTGAATCCCTTCGCGCCCTTTGCGGCTTTGCGGTTCAAACTTCCCGCGGCTGGCGGCTGGCGAGCCGGGATTTACAAGCGGGCGTCGAATCCACACAATCTTTGCAAACACCGGCCGCACCGGATCACGTGCCACAGCGGCCCTCTCGCCCGTCGCCGGGAGTGCGCGACGCGGCATCGCTGAACACAGCCGAGACACCGACCATGCGCCGACTGCCTGCTGAATGGGAACCCCAGAGCGGGGTCATGCTCACCTGGCCTCACGACGAGACCGACTGGGTGGATCAACTCACGGCGGTCGAGACGCTCTATGCGGAGCTGGCGGCGCGGATCAGTGCCTTCGAGCCGGTGCTGATCGTCTGTCGCGACCCGGACCACGCCACCGCCGTGCGCGCCCGCTGCGAGCAGGCCGGCGCCGAGACCGAGCGGCTGCGCCTGGCCACCGCGCCGAGCAACGACACCTGGGCGCGCGATCACGGCCCGATCACCGTGATCACCGGGCGCGGCCGCCCCTTGCTGCTCGACTTCCGCTTCAACGGCTGGGGCGGCAAGTAC
This sequence comes from Marichromatium sp. AB32, assembly GCF_003718675.1. NCBI lineage: Bacteria > Pseudomonadati > Pseudomonadota > Gammaproteobacteria > Chromatiales > Chromatiaceae > Marichromatium > Marichromatium sp. AB32. Next base: position 52,110 of record NZ_RHFJ01000011.1, on the reverse strand, counting down.
CCCGCCGGACTCGACAACCGCATCACCCGCGCGGTCGCCGACCAGGGCACCTTCGGCGACTGCGAGCTGGAGAAGTGCGAGCTGGTGGTCGAGGGCGGCGCGCTCGAGACCGACGGCCGGGGCACCCTGCTCGCCGTCAGCCGCACCCTGCTCGACCCCCACCGCAACCCCGACCACCAGCGCGCCGACATCGAACAGGCGCTGGCGATCCGGCTCGGCATCCGTCATTTCCTCTGGCTCGAGCACGGCGCGATCAGCGGCGACGACACCGACGGTCACATCGACACCCTGGTGCGCTTCTGCGCCCCCGATACCCTCTGCTACGCGCGCAGCAACGACCCCGAGGACATCGACTACCCCGAACTCTCCGCCATGGAGCGCGAACTCCAGGCACTGCGCGACCCCGAGGGCCGCCCCTACCGGTTGGTACCGCTGCCGAGCCCGCGCCCGGTCTACGACGAGGACGACGAGCGACTGCCCGCCGGCTACGCCAATTTCCTGGTGATCAACGGCGCGGTGCTGGTCCCGGTCTACGATGATCCGGCCGATGCCGAGGCGCTGGCCGTGCTCGGCGAGTGCTTCCCCGACCGCGAGGTGATCCCGATCGACGCCCGCCCGCTGATCCGCCAGGGCGGCAGCCTGCACTGCATCACCATGCAACTGCCCGAGGGCGTGTTCGACTGATTGCCAGACCTCAGCGCCCGGCGGCATGCTCGAGGGCTGTGCGCCAGGCGGCGAACAGGTCCGCGAGCCAGGCCCGGGCCGCGCACTCGATGCCGGGCGCACCGGACTCGCGCGGCCCGGCGCAGTTGAGCACCCGCACCCCCTCGCCCACCAACCAGTCGAGCACCGGCGCGATCGCCGGCTCGCCCTCCAGGTCACACACCAGCAGCGCCCGTCCCTGCTCGCGCGCCAGCCGCAGCGTCAGCGCGGTGCCGCCGCTCGGCGCGCCGCGACAAAGGATCAGGGTCGCGTCGCTGTCGCGCACGTTCCAGGCGGTGCGCTCGGGATAGTCCGCGCTCGGGGTCTCGCGCAGCGGATAACGCGCGGCGATCACGCCGTCCTCGGCGCGGCGCCCGCGCGGACACCAGCCACCGCAGCTCAGCCCCAACGCCAGCGCGGCATCGAGCGCGGCGCGATCGACCCCGCTCTGGCCGCCGGAGACCACCCGGGGCGCGGCGGCGAGCGCCTGGACCAGCTCGCGATCGCGCCGCGCGAAATAGCTGTCCTCCTCGCCCTGCTCCTTGCGTCTGAGTTGCTCGGGGAAACGGCTCATCGGCACCACCTCGATCGGGAACACCTCAAGGATTCGCGCCAAGTGTCGACAGGAACCTTGGCGCATTCGTTCAAGCCTGGACACCCCACACGATGATCCACTGACCGCTCCATCGTCACCAGGGAGATCGCCACCATGCGCTTTGCATACACCATCCTCTACGTCGAGGACGTCGCCCGCAGCCTCGCCTTCTTCCACGACGCCTTCGGGTTCGACTCCGGCTTCGTCGACGAGGGCGGCGACTATGGCGAACTCGACACCGGCGAAACCCGGCTCGCCTTCTCCTCGCGGACACTGATGCGCCAGCTCGGCAAGATGCCGGGCACCCCGGAGCCGAACGCGCCGGTGTTCGAGATCGCCATCGAGACCACCGACGTCGCCGCGACCCTGGAGCGCGCGTGCACCGCCGGGGCCGTGGTGGTCCAGGAACCGCGAGAGGAGTCCTGGGGGCAGACGACGGCCTATGTCCGGACCCCCGACGGCTATCTGGTCGAACTCTGCTCGCCGGTCGCCATGCCGTCGTAGCCCGGCTGCCCGAGTTGCCAACGCAGCTCGGGGGCACGCGCCAGCCGTGCCGGCGAGAGCCCGAACCAGCGACGACACGCCCGGCTCAGATGCGCCTGGTCGGCAAACCCGGCGCACAACGCCACCTCGGCCAGCGGCCGCTCGCCGTCGAGCATCCGCCCGGCGCGGCGGATGCGCGCGAGCTGATGCCAGAAGACCGGCGGGCGGCCACTGCGCTCGCCGACGAGCCGCTGCAGGCTGCGCAGGCTCAGGCCGCACTGCCGCGCGCTCTGGGCGAGCGGACGCGGCGCATCGGCGAGACAGGCGAGCGCCTCGGCGAGCGCGGGATCGCGGCACGCATGCGCCGCGAGCGCCGCCTCCACCGCCATGCGATCAGCGGGGTCGCGTCCGGCCACCGCACCGAGCAAGGCGCCCTGATCGAGCCGGACATCGGGATGCAGTCGATAGCCGACCATGCGCGTCTCGGCACATATCAGACGCGGCAGGTGTGCGCGATCGAACAGCGGCGTCACCATCCAGCGCGGCGCGAACCCTCGCGCCTGGACGCAGATCAGGTCGCGACACCCGTCCGGCAGTACCGCCATCGGGACACCGTGAGCAGCGAAATCATGACGCCACTGCGCCGTCACCACCTCGGGGATCGACATCCTCGTCCTCCATGAGAACCAACGACCCCAGCGGGCCGAAGGCAGCATCGTCAAGCGGCGCGGCGCGCCACCAGCACCGCGCGCACCGGCGCCGGGTGGCCCTCCCGGGTCAGGGTCGGGTCGTCCGGGTCGAGTTGGTCCGGGAGCGACTGGAAGTGCATCCAGTCGGTGGCGCGCTGCTCCTCGATCGTGGTCGGACTGACGTCGGCGACGCGGATGTGGTCGAAGCCACAGCGCGCCACCCACACCCGCAGCGCGGCCACCGTGGGGATGAACCAGACGTTGCGCATCGCCGCATAGCGCCCCGGCGGCACCAGCACCTGCTGATCCTCCCCTTCGAGCACCAGGGTCTCGAGCACCAGCTCGCCCCCCGGACGCAGCAGCCGGCGCAGATCGACCAGGTGATCGATCGGCGAGCGACGATGGTAGAGCACCCCCATCGAGAACAGGGTGTCGAAACCGGTCAGGTGCGCGGGCAGGTGCTCGATGCCGAGCGGCAGCACGCTCAGCCGCTCGCTGCCGAGATAGCGGTTGATCGCCTGGAACTGCATCACGAACAGCTGGGTGGGGTCGATCCCCAGCACCAGCCGGGCACCGGCGCCGAGCATCCGCCAGCCGTGATAACCGTTGCCGCAACCGACGTCGAGCACCAGCCGCCCCTCGAGCGGCGAGATGGCATCGACCAGCCGATCCCACTTCCAGTCCGAGCGCCACTCGGTATCGATGTGCAGACCGTGCAGGCTGTAGGGGCCCTTGCGCCACGGATGAAGGGCCATCAACGCCTCGCGCAGTGCAGCGCGCTGCTCGGGCATGAGGGTCGCGCCATCGAGCCCGACGCGGGCGGCGTCCAGCAGCGCCTCGCCCGGCGGCAGCTCGGGGAGTTGCGCCAGCGCCGCCTCCCAGCGCGGCAGATCGCCGTGGGCAGCGCGCCCGAGACGCTGCGCGACCCGCTCGGCCAGCGCAGTACGCCAGGGCGCCAGCGGGGTCTCGGCGAGATGATCGAGAAAGGGGGCGAAGGGGGTCAGGTCCATGCGGCCCAGGCGACGAAGTTGAGATGTTGATAGAGTCGGGTGACGCGGGCGAAGCCGACCTCGCGCAAGCGCTGCTCGTGGGTCTCGGCGCGTTCCGGCACCAGCACCCGCTCGAGCGCGGCACGCTTGCCGGCGATCGCCAGCTCGCTGTAGCCGTTGGCGCGCTTGAAGTCCTCGTGCAGTGCGGTGACGAAGGCGGCCTCGGCGGCATCGTCGAGGCGCACCTTCTCGGCCAGCACCAGCACCCCGCCCGGGACCATCCCGGCACGGATACGCGCGAGCAGCCCGGCACGCTCCTCTGGCGGCAGGAACTGCAGGGTGAGGTTGAGCGCCACCACCGAGGCGTCGACGATCTCGACCTCGCGCACGTCGGCACAGCACACCCTGACCCGCTCGCCCCCGGGCACCTCGGCGAGCCGGCGCGCGAGTCCGTCGACCATCGCTTGGGCATTGTCGACGGCGACGATCCCGACCCCGGACGGGGTACGGGCGAGCATCGCCAGACTGACCGCGCCGAGCGAACAGCCGAGGTCGTAGCAACGGGTGCCGGGCCGCGCCACGCGCCGCGCCACCAGCCCGCAGAGCGCGACCAGATCGGCATAGCCGGGCACCGAGCGGCGCACCATGTCGGGGAAGACACGGGCGACATCGGCATTGAATTCAAAGGGAGCGACCGGCATCTCTGCGCGGTCGAAGAGGTCGTCGGGATCGCTGTGCTGCATGGCGCGATTGTATACCCGAATGTCGGCGCAGGGGGCTGTAACCCAACGGTCATGGACTTTCGCGATAAAATGGGGGATTGGATTCCATGATTCACGTCGCATCGCCAGGGAACACGCAATGAGCACCAGCGCAGATCCGCAGGCCGTCGAGGCCGAGATCCCGATCGAGACGATCGGCGAGCCGCCACCGGCGATCCACGAAGAGGTCGATCTCGACGATCCCGCCCTGTATCTCAATCGCGAGTTCACCTGGCTGTCGTTCAACCGCCGGGTGCTGCACGAGGCCGAGGACCCACGTACCCCGCTGCTCGAGCGCGTCAAGTTCCTGGCAATTGCCAGCAACAACCTCGACGAGTTCTTCATGAAGCGCATCGGCGGGCTCAAGCAGCAGATCGCCGCCGGTGTACACACCCCCAGCATCGACGGGCGCACCCCGAGCGAGCAGCTGCGGGAGTGTCAGGCGGCGGTGCGCGCCTTCGAGGCAGACATCAAGCGCATCCACGACACCCTGATGACGGAGCTGGCCGGACACGACATCCGCATCGTGCGTTACGACGCGCTCGCCGCGGACACCCGCGAGCGGCTTCGCGAACACTTCCGCGCCAACATCTTCCCGATGCTCACGCCGCTGGCGGTGGACCCGGCCCACCCCTTCCCGTTCATCTCCAACCTCACCCTCAACCTGCTGGTGACGCTGCGCTTCCCCGGCGGCGGCGAGGTCTACATGGCGCGGGTCAAGGTGCCGGTGAGCAAGGACGTCTCCAAGCGACTGATCGCGATCGACGCCAGCACCACCTTCGTCACCCTCGAAGACCTCATCGTCAACAACCTCGACATGCTCTTCCCGGGCATGGAGATCGACTCCTGCGCGCTGTTCCGGGTCACTCGCAACGCCATCGTCGAGCCCGACGCCGAGGCCGCCAACGACCTGCTGGAGATGATCGAGACCGAGCTGCGCGAGCGTCACTTCGCCCCCATCGTGCGGCTCGAGATCGACCCCGGCATGCAACCGATCCAGCGCGGCATGCTCGCCGCCGAGCTGGGGCTCGACGAGGTCGCCGACGTCTTCGAGATCGAGGGCATGATGGCGCTGCGCGACCTCTTCGAGATCGCCGCGCTCGACCGCCCCGAACTCCACGATCGCCCGCACCGTCCGGTCGACCACCCGCTGCTCGCCAACGACCGGCGCAACATCTTCCACATCATCCGCGAGAACGGGCCGATCCTGCTCCAGCACCCCTATCAGCCCTTCAGCACCTCGGTCGAGCGCTTCCTGCGCACCGCCGCCGAGGACCCCAAGGTGCTGGCGATCAAGATGACCCTCTATCGCACCTCCGCCGGGGCCATCCTCGACTCGCTGATCAAGGCCGCGCGCAACGGCAAGCAGGTGGCGGTGCTGGTCGAGCTCAAGGCACGCTTCGACGAGGCGGCCAACATCCAGTGGGCACGCCGGCTCGAGGGCGAGGGCATCCACGTCAACTATGGCGTCATGGGGCTCAAGACCCACAGCAAGCTGATCTTCGTGGTGCGTCGCGACTACTCGCAGCTGCGTCGCTACTACCATGTCGGCACCGGCAACTATCACCCCGGCACCGCCAAGCTCTATACCGATCTCGGCATGCTCGGCTGTGACGAGGAGATCGGTCAGGATCTCACCGAGCTGTTCAACTATCTCACCGGCTACTCGCCACCGCCGAGCTACCGCAAGATCCTCGCCGCGCCCTATACCCTCAAGCGCGTGCTCGTCGACAAGATCAACCGCGAGATCCGCCACCACCAGCGTGCCGGCAACGGGCTGATCCAGATGAAGATGAACGCGCTGGAGGACCCCGAGATCACCCGCGCACTCTACAAGGCCAGCCGCGCCGGGGTGCAGGTCGACCTGATCATCCGCGACACCTGCCGCTTCCGTCCCGGACTGCCGGGCGTCAGCGCGCGCGCGCGGGTGGTCTCGATCGTCGGGCGTTTTCTCGAACACGCGCGCATCATCTACTTCCACAACGACGGCGAGGAGGAGTACTTCATCGGCTCGGCCGACATGATGCGCCGCAACCTCGACAGCCGGGTCGAGGTCCACGCCCCGGTCGACGACCCCGAGCTGCGCCAGGAGCTGCGACTGATCCTCGACGTCCAACTCGCCGACTCGCGCACCGCCTGGGACATGGACGCCAACGGCAACTACACCCAGCGCACCCCACCCGACGACAACACCAAGGGGGCGCAGGAGATCCTCGCCGGGGTCGCCGAGAAGCGCCTCGCCGCCGCCGCCAAGCACAAGGAGAAGAAGGTGCGCTCACGCCTGCTCAGTCACTTCCAGTGGCGACTCAGGGACAAGAATCTGATGACCTGAGTCAGCCCGCCGCCGGGTCAGCGGGAACCGATTGCGATTCGTCACGTCGATCCCGGTGACCTGCGGGCACACTCCCCCGCCTCTCGCGCACCGACGCGAACGCGTTCCACCACCTACCTTCCGAAGGATCCGACAATGCCCTCGCAACCGCTCAAGATCGTGGTCATCGGCGGCTCGGCCGCCGGCCCCAAGGCCGCGGCCAAGGCCCGCCGTCTCGACGAGCACGCCGCCATCACCCTGATCCAGAAGGAGGCCGACCTGTCGATGGCCTCCTGCGGCTTCCCCTACTATGTCGGCGGGGTCTTCGACGACCGCAACCAGCTCATCTGCACCCCGGCGGGCATCGTCCGCGATCCCAACTTCTTCCAGAAGGCCAAGGCGATCGAGGCGCTGGTCGAGACCGAGGCGACGCACATCGACCGCGCCGCCAAGACCGTCACCTGCACCCACCTGCCGAGCGGCGAGAGCCGCACCCTCTCCTACGACCGGCTGGTGATCGCCACCGGCGCCACCCCGCTGCGCCCGCCGGTGCCGGGGACCGAGCTCGAGGGCATCCACACCCTGCAGTCGCTCGGTGACGCCGATGCGCTGCGCGCCATCCGCGATGCCGGCAAGGTGCGCAAGGCGGTGATCGTCGGCGGCGGACTGATCGGCTTCGAGGTGTGCGAGGCGCTGCACCTGGCCGGGATCCAGACCACGGTGATCGAGAAGACCGACTCGATCCTGCCCTTCCTCGATCGCCAGCTCGCCCACCTGGTCGAGAACGAGGTGCGCCGCCAGGGCGCCGACATCATCACCGGCAACGGCGTGGCAGCCTTCCTCGGCGAGGACGGCAAGCTCGCCGGGGTCAAGCTCGACAACGGCACCGAGCTGCCCTGCGAGCTGGCGGTGGTCGCCGTCGGGGTACGCCCCAACGTCGCCCTGGCCGAGGCCGCGGGACTGGAGATCGGCGCGCTCGGCGGCATCAGGGTCAACGAGCGGATGCAGACCTCCGACCCCGACATCTACGCCGCCGGCGACTGTGTCGAGTGCCGTTCGCTGATCACCGGCGAGGCGGTGCGCGCGCCCTACGGCGACCTGGCCAACCTCCAGGGTCGGGTGATCGGCCAGAACCTGATCGAGCCCGACAGCGCCAGCTTCCCCGGCATCACCCACACCGGTATCTGCAAGGTGTTCGACTACACCATCGGCTTTACCGGACTCAACGCCGAGCAGGCCCGCGCCAGCGGCATCAACGACATCGAGACGGTGACCATCTCCGGGCTCGACATCCCCGGTTACATGGGCGGCAAGGTGCTGATCAGCCAGATGGTGGTCGAGCGCGCCAGCGGTCGCATCCTCGGCTTCCAGTGCATCGGCCCGGGGGATGCGAGCAAGCGCGTGGCGACCGTGGCGATGGCCATCCGCGGCGGACTCGGTATCGAGGAGCTAGCCAACGCCGACCTGCCCTATGCCCCGCCCTACTCGCTCGCGCTCGATCACGTGATCGTCTCGGCACACGTGCTCGAGAACAAGCTCAAGGGGCTCATGCAGGGGCTCTCGGCCGCCGAACTCAAGCAGCGTGTCGACAGCGGTGCCGAGTGCTTCATCATCGACACCCGCACCCCGCAGGAGTACGAGGAGGAGCGCCTCGGCATCGGCGAGCACCTGATCCCGGTCGGCGCGCTGCGCTCGCGACTCGACGAGCTGCCCGCGGACAAGTCGCAGGAGATCATCCTCTACTGCAAGGTCTCGATGCGTGGCTACGAGGCCGCCGCGGCGCTCAAGGCCAACGGCTTCCGCAACGTCAAGGTGCTCGAGGGCGGTATCCTCGCCTGGCCCTATCCGCGCGAGAAGTAGCGCGCAGCCGTCAAGCCGTCAATCGAGGGTAGGCGCGCGGATGGCGCGCTGACGGCGGTGCTGGCGCGACCGGCAACGGGCGAGCACAGACCCGGCCCGCCTTCGCTCGCGACCTCTTCATGTCGGTGGAGATGGCCCCGGGACACGCCCGATGCCAACGCAAGGGCGAATATGAAAACGCCCCTGGCGTGATCGCCAGGGGCGTCTTCGTTGAACCAGTCGGCACCAAGGCGCCTCGCCGGCTCGATCCTCCCGACCACTGGCCGGGGCCGGATCAGTGGTGGGCGATCTGCTTCTCGGTGAACAGATAGTCCTTGAGTTCCTTGTCGAAGGTCGGATCGCGGCGACGGATCCACTCCAGCACCATGGCCGCGTGCTCCTTCTCCTCGTCGCGATTGTGGGCGAGGATCGCCCGCAGCTCGTCGTCCTTGCAGGCGTCGACACGCTGGTTGTACCAGTCGACCGCCTCCAGCTCCTCCATCAGCGAGACGATGGCCCGGTGCATGTCGCGGGTCTCGTCGCTCAGCTCATCGATGGGCTCGTGATAGCCTTCACTCGACATGAATGCTTACTCCCCTGTTTCGCAGTGAGTGCAGTGGTCGGACGGCGCGCCGACACCGCCGGCGCGTCCCGGCCCGCCCACCATTGTCTGGGTGGCAGATGGCAAAAACAATGGTGTCACTGAGCAAAACCGACATCGCCTGATCCGGCACAATCAGGCGGCCTGCTACAGCATCCGATGACGCAAGGTCTCGATCAGGATCTCGCGATTGCGAAAGCGCACGTCCTGACCCTCGGCGACGTAGATCACCTGCTCGGCAACGTTGGCGGCATGGTTGCCGATACGTTCGAGCGCGTGGGCGCAGGTGAGCACGCAGACGGTCTGGCGCGCGCTCAACCCCTCCTGCCCCTCGTCGCCGAGCAGCGCGCGCACCGCGTGCGAGGCCTCGTAGAGCGCCGGCTCGCGCTCGAAGACATCGAGCGCAACGCGCACATCGAAGCGAGCGACCCCATTGATACTGTGCTCGAACATGCAGCAGGCGCAGGCGTCGAGCGCGCCCAGCGCCTCGCGCAGCCTGGCGCTGAGCAGCTCCTCACCACGCCCGAGGGCATCGAGTTCGATCGTCTGACGGGCGATGCGGGCGGCCTTGTCGCCGGCGCGCTCGACGTCGCCGGCGATCTTCGAGAGCGCCAGCACGATACGCAGATCGATCGCCGTGGGCTGACGCCGCGCGATCACCCGGAACACCTCCTCGTCGGCGTCGAGCGCGAGGAAGTCGATCTGCGGCTCGCGATCGAGCACCCGGAAGGCGTGATTCTCCTCGTGCGAGACCAGCGCCGAGACCGCCGCCTGGATCTGCTCGACCACGTGCTCGCCCATCTCGAGGATGATGCCGCGCAGCTTGGCCAGCTCCTGGTCATAGCGGCTGACGGTATGGCCGCGGGCGAGGTCCGCGGGGGCCTGGGTGGTCGGCTCTGTCATCTGGGGCCTCATGGTGGTGCGAGCGGACGGGGGAAGCGATCCCGGCGCCCACGCGGACACCGGGGCGAGGGGCTGGATGCGTCCCTGCCCTGCCGGATCAGCCGAAGCGCCCGGTGATGTAGTCCTCGGTCAAGCGGTGCTGGGGGTTGGTGAAGATCTGATTGGTCTCGCCGACCTCGATCAGGTCGCCGAGGTGGAAGTAGGCGGTGCGCTGGGAGACGCGCGCGGCCTGCTGCATCGAGTGGGTGACGATGGCGATCGAGTAGTTGGCGCGCAGCTCGTCGATCAGCTCCTCGATGATCGCCGTGGCGATGGGGTCGAGCGCCGAGCAGGGCTCGTCCATCAGGATCACCTCGGGGGAGACGGCGATGGTGCGGGCGATGCACAGACGCTGCTGCTGACCGCCGGAGAGCCCGGTGCCGGGGGCATCGAGCCGGTCCTTGACCTCGTCCCACAGCCCGGCCTTGCGCAGACTGGTCTCGACCAGGGCATCGAGTTCGGTCTTGTTGTTGGTCAGGCCGTGGATGCGCGGCCCGTAGGCGACGTTCTCGTAGATCGACTTGGGAAAGGGGTTGGGCTTCTGGAAGACCATGCCGACGCGCGCGCGCAGCGGCACCGGGTCGAGCGCGCGATCGTAGATCTCCTCACCGTCGAGCTGGATCGAGCCGCTGACCCGACAGCCGTCGATGGTGTCGTTCATGCGGTTGAGACAGCGCAGGAAGGTCGACTTGCCGCAACCCGAGGGACCGATCATCGAGAGCACCTCGTTGCGTCCCAGGTCGAGGCTGACGCCGTGGATGGCACGCTTGTCACCGTACCACACCTCGACGTCGCGACAGCGCATGCGCGCATCGGGCACGCTGTAATCGCCGACGGTCTCGCGCGATTCTTGCGAGCGCGCCAGCTCGCCCGAGCGCATCGCGGTGGTGCTCCGTTGGATCTCTTCTACCGTGGTAATCATAGCGGGTCTAGCCTCGGGGAAAACTCAGGACAGGGCGCCGGCTCACCAGCGCCGCTCGAACCGGCGACGCAGCAACACCGCGGCGAGGTTCATCAGGATCAGGAAGGCGAGCAGCACCATGATCGCGGCCGAGGTGCGCTCGACGAAGCCGCGCTCCGGGCTGTCGGCCCAGAGGAAGATCTGCACCGGCAGCACGGTCGCCGGATCGGTGAACCCGGCGGGCACGTCGACGATGAAGGCGATCATGCCGATCATCAGCAGCGGCGCGGTCTCGCCCAGCGCCTGGGCCATACCGATGATGGCGCCGGTGAGCATGCCCGGCAGCGCCAGCGGCAGCACGTGATGGAACTGGGTCTGCAGCGGCGAGGCACCGACGCCGAGCGCGGCCTCGCGGATCGAGGGCGGCACCGACTTCAGCGCCGCGCGGCTGGAGATGATGATCGTCGGCAGGGTCATCAGGGTCAGCACCAGCGCCGCCACCAGCGGGGTCGAGCGCGGCACCCCGAAGATGCCGATGAACACCGCCAACCCGAGCAGACCGAAGACGATCGAGGGCACCGCCGCGAGGTTGTTGATGTTGACCTCGATCACATCGGTCCAGCGGTTCTTCGGCGCGAACTCCTCGAGATAGATGGCCGCGCCCACGCCGATCGGGAAGGACAGCAGCAGCGTCAACGCCAGGGTGTAGAAGGACCCGGCAAGCGCCCCGGCGATGCCGGCAAGCTCGGGCTCGCGCGAGGTGCCATTGGTGAAGAAGATGGTGTTGAAGCGCTTGGCGATGCGTCCCTCGGCCTCCAGCCGCTCGATCCAGCCGAGGGTGCGATCCTTGACCCGACGCTCGGACTCGGGCAGGTCGCGATCGATATAGCCCTTGACCACCATGTCGATGTCGTCGTCGGCGAGCAGCCAGACCTCGGCGGTGGTGCCGATCAGCGCCGGATCGGCGAGTACCCGGTCACGCAGCAGCTGCGGCGCGCCGACGCTCACCATCTGATAGAGCGCGCGCTTGTCGCGCCGGGCCGTGACCTCGGGGAAGTGCTCGCGCAGCGCAGCGCGGATGATGCCGAGATAGTTGGCGCGGGCGATGACCTCGGCCGAGCCGCTGCCCTCGGGGTCGATCTGCGCGCGCTCGAGCGCGACCGGCAGCTTGATATAGGTCTGCTGGAAGGCGGTATGGCCCTTGGCGATGATGTCGGTGAACAGCAGCGCCACGAACAGCAGGCCCAGGGCCACCGCCGCAGCGCCGAGACGACGGAAGCGGCGCTCCTTGGCGCGGCGACGCTTGAGGCTGGCGTTGACGGCATCGATGGTGCGCTGGTTCGGCGCGCTCGCCGGGGTCTGATCAGTCATATTGCTCACGGTATTTGCGCACGATGTGAAGGGCGACGACGTTGAGCACCAGGGTCACGGCGAACAGCGTCAGACCGAGGGCGAAGGCAGCAAGCGTCTTGGCGCTGTCGAACTCCTGGTCGCCGGTGAGCAGGGTGACGATCTGCACCGTGACCGTGGTGACGCTGTCGAGCGGATTGGCGGTGAGATTGGCTGCCAGCCCCGCGGCCATCACCACGATCATGGTCTCGCCGATGGCGCGCGAGACGGCGAGCAGGACGCCGCCGACGATGCCCGGCAGCGCCGCCGGGATGATCACCCGCTTGATGGTCTCGGACTCGGTCGCGCCGAGCGCGTAGGAGCCGTCGCGCAGCGACTGCGGCACCGCGTTGATCACGTCTTCGGAGAGCGAGGAGACGAAGGGGATGATCATCACCCCCATCACCAACCCGGCGGCGAGCGCGCTCTCGGAGGCGACATCGAGCCCGACCGACTGGCCCAGCTCGCGGATGAAGGGGGCGACGGTGAGCGCGGCGAAGAAGCCGTAGACCACCGTGGGAATCCCGGCCAGCACCTCCAGCACCGGCTTGGCCACGGCGCGCAGACGTCGTGGCGCGTATTCGGAGAGATAGATCGCCGAGAGCAGTCCGATGGGGACGGCGACCAGCATGGCGATCGCCGAGACCATCAGCGTCCCGGTGAACAGCGGCACCGCGCCGAAGGCCCCGCTGGCGCCGACCTGATCGGCACGCAGCGCCGTCTGCGGGCTCCACAGGGTGCCGAGGAAGAACTCCAGCGGCGAGACCATGGAGAAGAAGCGCAGCGACTCGAACAGCACCGAGAGCACGATCCCCAGGGTGGTGAGGATGGCAATCGAGGAGAACAACACCATGATCGCCATCACCATGGTCTCGACCTGGTTGCGCGCCTTGAACCCTGGATGCGTGCGTCCCCAGGCGACCCAGCCGCCGGTCAGCGCCAGGGCCAGCACCGCGGTCCACATCGACCACTGTCCCAGCTGGTCGAGTCGGGCGTACTGATCGGCGGCGGCCTGCAACTCCGGGGTGATCTCGGTCGAGAGCATCGCCCCCGAGGCGAGATTCCTGATGTCGTTGACCAGCAGCCCGAGCCGTCCCTCGGAGAGCCCGGCGGTCATCTCCTCGGGCAGCTGCGCCTGCAGCAGCATCAGCACCAGCTGGTCCTGCAGACCGATCCACAGCGCCAGCAGCAACAGCGCCGGCAGCCCCGCCCAGAGCGCGGCATAGAGACCGTAGTAGGCGGGCAGCGAATGCAGGCGGTGGACCTGCGACGGACCACCGGCGCCGGTGACCGCGCGGCGACGTCCGAGATGATAGGCCGCGGTCATGACCGCGAGCAGCACGAGGAGAAGGATCCAGTCTTGCATTGGGTTCCCGGCAGGCTAGACGAACGACGATCAGCGCCCCGCGGGGCGCCGATTCAGGACGGGCGACCATCCCTGGTCGCGATGCTCAGGACTCGACTCAGGGCCGGGACATCGGCGCGAACGACTGAGCGGCGCTGGCAACCTCGGCGCGCATGGCGTCGGGCAGCGGGATCAGGCCCTTGTCGACCAGATAACCCTCGGGGCCCCAGGCCTGCTCGCCGGTGAACTCGGCGACGAACTCCTCGATGCCGGGGATGGTGCCGACGTGCGCGTTCTTGACGTAGAAAAAGAGCGAACGCGAGACCGGGTAGTCGCCATCGGCGATGCTCTCGAAGGTCGGCTCGACGCCGTCGACCTTGGAGCCCTGCACCTGATCGGCGTTCTGGTCGAGGAAGCTGAAGCCGAAGATGCCGATCGCATCGGGGTTGGCGACCAGCTTCTGCACGATCAGGTTGTCGTTCTCGCCGGCCTCGACATAGGCGCCGTCCTCACGGATGCCGTGACAGACCGCCTTGTACTTGGACTTGTCCTCTTTCTTCATCGCCTTGATGAAGTCGTAGGTCTTGCAGCCGCCCTCCATCGCCAACTCGACGAAGGCGTCACGGGTCCCGGAGGTCGGGGGCGGACCCAGCACCTCGATGGCGACCTCGGGCAGATCCGGGTTGACCTCGTTCCAGGTCTGGTAGGGGTTGGGGATCAGCTCGCCGGCCTCGTTGGGCACGTCCTTGGCCAGGGCCAGCCAGATGTCGCGCAGCGACAGATCGAACTGCTCGGCCTCGCGGGAGTTGGCCAGGGCGATACCGTCGTAGCCGATCTTGACCTCGGTGATGTCCTCGACGCCGGCCTCCTGGCAGCGCTCGAACTCAGAGGCCTTCATCCGCCGCGAGGCGTTGGTGATGTCGGGGTGATCGACGCCGACACCGGCGCAGAACAGCTTCAGCCCGCCCCCGGAACCGGTCGACTCGACCTTGGGGGTGGCAAAGTCGGTATTGCGACCGAAGGTCTCGGCCACCGCGGTCGAGAAGGGGAACACGGTCGAGGACCCGACGATATAGATGGAGTCGCGGGCCATGGCCTGTGACGACAGGGAGGCCGCGGCAAGGGTGACGGCCGCGGCGACGAGCGTCTTGTTCATGGAAAGCTCCCAGTGGGCGTTGAATGGCAGCGCCGTATTGTGGTCGGCGGCGATGCACGTTCCATGAACGCGATATGACCATTTCGTGACGACCGAACTCAGCCGTCAGATTGCTGACCCTTTTGAAGAGTGCGCAGCAGGCGCAGCGCGGCGTTGAAGAAGTCCTGTCTGGGATCGGCCTCGCAATAGGCCTGTACCCGCGCCAGCGCCGCATCCAGCGCGGCGCCATGCAGCACGTCACCGCCGGTGGCAAGGTTCAGCCCCGAGATCAGCCCGGCGAACCACTCGCGATAGTGCAGATACTCGGGGTCGGCCAGCGCCGTCGGTGCCGCTGCCCCGGGCGCCACCGCCAGGAACTCGCCACAGGGCTTGACCCCATAGCCCCAGAGCGCCGCCGAGGGCGCCTGCCCCCAGGCCGCCGAGGCCCCCAGTGCCAGGACCAACATCAAGACAATGGCACCCGAGGCGCCGGTACGGGATCGATCGTGCATGAGTTCGGTTTCCTTGTACGAGTGAACGAGCACCCGGCGCGGGACGCACCGGGCAAGGCCTGGATTGAAGCGCAAAGCGCCCCGCGAGGTGAAGGCATTCGACCAGCGACCAGCGACCAGCGACCAGCGACCAGCGACCAGCGACCAGCGACCAGGAGATTGAACCGCAAAGCCGCAAAGGACGCGAAGGGATTCAAGCTGCCAGCCATCAGCGGCCAGCCGCCAGTAGGTGGACGACCTCAACGATAGCGCCACGCTCCATTCACTGTCGGCTACCGGTTGGCGTGCGTTTCCGGCCAACATTCAAAGACAGGCAGCCACTGGCAGCTGGAGGCTGATCGCTGGAAGCGGATTCGAACCGCCAAGCCGCAAAGCACGCGAAGGGATTCAAGCTGCCAGCGATCAGCGGCCAGCCGCCAGTGGAAGGGCGGCCTCGACGATAGCGCCGCGCTCCATTCACTGTCGGCCATCGGTTGGCGTGCGTTTCCGACCAACACTCGAAGACAGGCGACCACTGGCGACTGGAGGCTGATCGCTGGAGGCTCTTCTCTCCTTCGCGCCCTTCGCGGCTTTGCGGTTCAAACTTCCTGGCGGCTGGCGACTGGCGGCTGATATCGCTCGCCCATGCCCTGGCGGTTCGATCCGGCTGGCGACTGGCGATCCCCTGAGGCTATGATTGCGCGGTTTGTCGGCTGCCCAGCGGAATCGCCATGCGCGTCTTGATGATCTCGGATGTCTATTTTCCCCGCGTCACCGGTGTCTCGACCTCGATCCAGACCTTTGCGCGCGAATTCGTCGATCAGGGGCACGCGGTCACCCTGATCGCCCCCGAATACGCACAACCAGGGGACGACGACGAGCCCTTCGAGATCCTGCGCATCCCTTCGCGCTATCTGCCGATCGACCCCGAGGATCGGATCCTGCGCCCACGCAAGCTGCGGCGTCATCACGACCACCTGGCCGCGGCCGGGTTCGACCTGGTGCACATCCAGACCCCCTTCCTCGCCCACTATCTCGGGCTCGGGCTGGCGCGACGGCTCGGCGTGCCGGTGATCGAGAGCTATCACACCTTCTTCGAGCAGTATCTGCACCACTACGTGCCCTGGCTGCCCTCGGCATGGATGCGCTGGGCCGCGCGTCGCTTCTCCGCCGCCCAGTGCAACGACGTCGACGCCATCGCCGTACCCTCGCGGGCGATGCTCGAGGTGCTCGAGCGCTATGGCGTGCACACCCCGGCGCGGGTGATCCCCACCGGGATCGAGCTCGGCCAGTTCAGTCGCGGCGATGGCGCGCGTTTTCGCGCACGTCACGGCATCGCCGCCGATCGTCCGGTGCTGGTTCACGTCAGCCGTCTGGCCTTCGAGAAGAACATCGACTTCGTGCTGCGCGTGCTGGCACGGATCAAGACGCGCATCCCCGAGGTGTTGCTGGTGGTGGTCGGCGAGGGTCCGGCGCGCGCCGAACTCGAGGCCCAGGCACGCGAGCTGGGGCTGGCCGAGAACACCCTGTTCACCGGCTATCTCGACCGCGACGGCAGCCTCGAGGACTGCTATCGCGCCGGTGAGGCCTTCGTCTTCGCCTCGCGCACCGAGACCCAGGGGCTGGTGCTGCTCGAGGCGATGGCGCTCGGCGTCCCCGTGGTCTCGACCGCGGTGATGGGGACGGCGGAGGTGCTCGCCGGGGCCGACGACAAGGGCGCGCTGATCGTCCCGGAGGACGAGCAGGTCTTCGCCGATCAGGCGGCACGGATCCTCAGCGACACCGGGTTGCGCACGCGTCTGGCGCGCGGCGCCGAGGCACACGCCCAGTCGTGGTCGGCGCCGGCGCTGGCCGAGCGGATGCTGGGGTTCTATGCGGAGGTCTGCGGGGGCGGTTGCGACGGACGTGGGCAACAATCGTCCGACATGGCGGGGCGTGGGACGCCCGAGGGGCAGTTCGGCGGCTGAGGTCAGGCCATCACGTCGATCAGGCTGCCGATCATCTCGTCACCGGCCGCGACCACCTTGCTCGAGGCCTCGACCTGACGCAGGTTCTGCGTCTGCTCGACCAGCGGTTCGGTCAGCTCGCGGGTCGAGCCCTGACCATTGAGGGTCTGCGCGCTGGCGATCTCGGCGGCGTTCTGACGCACCCCCTCGGTGCCGACACGGATCCCCTGCAGCCCTTGGTTGATACCTGAGATCATCTCGTCCTCCGTTCTCGGCCTGTTCGATCCGGACGACTATCGCGCCGCCCTGCCCGCCCCGGAAAACCGGGCCTCACCAGTCACCATAGCCGAGGCGAACGATGCACGGGGGCCGGTCTGTGCATTGTGCACATCAGTTCTCGATTCCGGCGGCACGGGCACGCAGGGTCTCGGCGCGAGCCGCGCCGAGATAGCGCTCGATCAGCGCGCGCACCAGATAGATCACCGGGGTGAGCGCCACCGCGACCACGAACTTGTAGAGATAGTTGACCGTGCCCACCGCCAGGAACAGCTCCAGCGACCAACGCTGCGGCCCGAGCACGAAGGCGATGTAGAGCACCACGAAGCTGTCGATGAGCTGCGAGACCAGGGTCGAGCCGGTGGCCCGCGCCCACACCCAGCGCGGGCCGGTGGCACGACGGATGCGGTGAAAGATCGTCACGTCGATCAGCTGACCGATCAGGAAGGCGATCACCGAACCGGCGATGATCCACATCCCCTGGCCGAAGATCACCGCAAAGGCCGCCTGCATGTCCGGCACCCCGCGCGCGGACTGGATGCCCACCCACCACTCGGCCGGGGTGAGCAGGATCGCCAGATAGGCGAAGACGAAGGTGTAGAGGATCAGCCCGACGGTGAGATAGGAGAGCAGCCGCACCCCGCGCCGGCCGAAATACTCGTTGATGATGTCGGTCATCACGAACACCACCGGCCACAGCAGCACCCCGGCGGTGAAGTTGAGCGAGCCGCTCTGACCGAACAGCTCCCAGTCGAGCGGCGCGATCCCCAGGGTCGGCTCCAGGGCGAAGATCTTCACCCCGAGCAGCTCGGCGATCAGCGCATTGCAGACGAAGAAGCCGCCGAGGACGACGAACAGCTTGGTCGATCGGTCGAAGGTCATGGGCGGGTTCCTCCCTGCGGGGCACACCACCCGCCCAGTCGGTCAGGACTTGGGCAGGGTCACCCCGCGTTGGCCCTGATACTTGCCGCCACGGTCCCTGTAGGAGGTCTCGCAGACCTCGTCGGACTCCAGGAAGAGGATCTGCGCCACACCCTCGTTGGCATAGATCTTCGCCGGCAGCGGCGTGGTGTTGGAGAACTCGAGCGTCACATGGCCCTCCCACTCGGGTTCGAGCGGGGTGACGTTGACGATGATCCCACAGCGCGCATAGGTGCTCTTGCCCAGACAGATGGTGAGCACGTTGCGGGGGATCTTGAAGTATTCCACCGTCCGCGCCAACGCAAAGGAGTTCGGCGGGATGATGCAGACATCGGACTTGAGGTCGACGAAGCTGTTGGAGTCGAACGCCTTGGGATCGACCACCGCCGAGTTGATGTTGGTGAAGATCTTGAACTCGTCGGCGCAACGGACGTCATAGCCGTAGCTCGAGGTCCCGTAGGAGATCATGCGCCCCCCCTCGCCCTCGCGCACCTGCCCGGGCTCGAAGGGATCGATCATCCCGTGCTCGACGGCCATGCGCCGAATCCAGCGATCTGATTTGATGGCCATCGCGGCATCCTCGTACGTGAAAAAACCGGTTACTTTAACCTGTTAGCGCACGTCAAGGAAGCATGGATAGAACCGCGAAGACGCGAAGAACACAAAGCAAGCGAATGGCCAGCGGCCAGCGGCCAGCGGCCAGCGGCCAGCGGCCAGCGGCCAGCGGCCAGGAGATTGAACCGCAAAGCCGCAAAGCACGCAAAGGGGTTCAAGCTGCCAGCCATCAGCGGCCAGCCGCCAGTGGATGAACTGGCCTCAACGATAGCGCCACTCTCCATTCGCTGTCAGCAACCGGTTGGCGTGCGTTTCCGGCCAACACTCGAAGACAGGCAGCCACTGGCGGCTGGAGGCTGATCGCTGGAGGCTGCTTCGAACCGCAAAGCACGCAAAGGGGTTCAAGCTGCCAGCCATCAGCGGCCAGCCGCCAGTGGATGAACTGGCCTCGACGATAGCGCCACTCTCCATTCGCTGTCAGCGACCGGTTGGCGTGCGTTTCCGACCAACACTCGAAGACAGGCAGCCACTGGCGGCTGGAGGCTGATCACTGGAGGCTCTTCCCTTCTTCGCGCTCTTTGTGTCTTTGCGGTTCAACCGTTCCGACTGGCAGCTGGTCGCTGACCGCTGGCGACCCTCGAGCCTCAGTTGTTCTCGATCACGATGCGCGGGAACTTGGCCGCATAGTCCTTTGCCTGCAGCGAGAGCTTGGCGGCGGTCTTGCGGGCGATCTCGCGATAGATCTCGGCCGAGCGCGACTCGGGGGCAGCGACCACTGTCGGCTTGCCGCCATCGGCCTGCTCGCGGATGGCGATGTCGAGCGGCAGCGCACCGAGCAGGTCGACGCCGTACTGCTCGGACATCGCCTGCCCGCCGCCCTCGCCGAAGATGTGCTCCTCATGACCGCACTTGGAGCAGATATGCATGCTCATGTTCTCGACGATACCGAGCACCGGCACCTCGACCTTCTGGAACATCTTCAGCCCCTTGCGTGCATCAAGGAGGGCGATGTCCTGCGGCGTGGTGACGATCAGCGCGCCCGAGACCGGCACCTTCTGCGCCAGGGTCAGCTGGGTGTCGCCGGTGCCCGGCGGCAGGTCGATCACCAGATAGTCGAGCGCCGACCAGTTGGTGTCCTTGAGCAACTGCTCGAGGGCCTGGGTGACCATCGGGCCACGCCAGATCATCGGCGTCTCCTCGTCGATCAGAAAACCGATCGACATCGCCTGCAGACCATAGCGCTGCATCGGCTCCAGGGTGTTGCCGTCGCGCGACTCGGGCTGACCGGTGATGCCGAGCATGCGCGGCTGCGAGGGACCGTAGATGTCGGCATCGAGCAGCCCGACCTTGGCGCCCTCGGCGGCGAGCGCCAGCGCCAGGTTGACCGCGGTGGTCGACTTGCCGACACCGCCCTTGCCCGAGGCCACGGCGATGATGTTCTTGACGTTGTCGATCGGCTTGAGCGACTTCTGCACCGCGTGCGCCTTGATCTCGGTGACGACCTCGACCTCGGCCTGCTCGACCCCGGGCAACGCGGCGACGCGCTCGCGCACCGCCTCGGCGATCTGCGCGCGCACCCCGTCGGCGGGGAAACCGAGCGAGATGGCGATGCCGACCCGCCCCCCGTCGATGGTGATGTCACGCACGGCTTGGGCGGTCACCAGATCTCGGCCCAGGTGCGGCTCCTGGTAGGACTTGATGGCGTTCTCGATGGCTTCTCTGGTGGGTTCGGACATGCGGTACTCCGTGTGAGGACAGGTCCGCGCGCCGGAGGATGCGGGGCGGGCGCGCGGAGGATCCGTCGGCGACGACGCCGCGCGGGCTTGACGCCAGTGTTGGTATCAGAAAGCGCTAATTCAAGCGCAAAGCCGCGCGGCGGGGCAAGGGGATCCATCAGCTGCCAGCCTCCAGCCTCCAGCCTCCAGCCTCCAGCCTCCAGCCTCCAGCCTCCAGTGGGGAAGCTTGGCATCGGCGGGCGGCGGCTGGTGGCTGATTGCGAGCTGCCAGCGCCCAGCGCTCAGCCTCCAGTGGGAAAACTTGGCGCCGGCGGCTGACGGCCGGCGGCTGACAGCTGGTGACTGGTGACTGGTGACTGGTGACTGGTGACTGGCGGCTGGCGGCTGGCGGCTGGTCGCTGGTCGCTGGAAGCTGGAAGCTGACCGCCGACGCCACCATGGCCGCTATCGCGCCAGTCGTGGAATAATAGCGGGCATTCACCCCCCGTTCCCGAATCATCCGAGCCCATTCATGAGCACGACCCGCGACATCCTGATCACCAGCGCCCTCCCCTATGCCAACGGCCCGATCCATCTCGGGCATCTGGTGGAGTACATCCAGACCGACATCTGGGCGCGCTTTCAGAAGATGCGCGGGCACAACTGCTGGTACGTCTGCGCCGATGATGCCCACGGCACCCCGATCATGCTGCGCGCACGCCAGGAGGGGATCGAGCCCGAGGCGCTGATCGCGCGCATCAGCGCCGAGCACCAGGCCGACTTCGCCGCCTTCCGCGTCGGCTTCGACAACTATCACTCGACCCACTCCGAGGAGAACCGGCACTACGCCGGGCTGATCTACGCCCGCAACCGCGACGCCGGCCATATCGAGCGGCGCACCATCACCCAGGCCTATGACCCGGTCGAGCAGATGTTCCTGCCCGATCGCTTCATCAAGGGCGAGTGTCCCAAGTGCGGCGCCGCCGACCAGTACGGCGACAACTGCGAGGCCTGCGGCGCGAGCTACTCGCCCAACGAGCTGAAGAACCCGCGCTCGGCCGTCTCTGGCGCGGTGCCCGAGCAGCGCGAGTCCGATCACTACTTCTTCAAGCTCGGCGACTTCGAGGAGATGCTCAAGGGCTGGACCCGTGGCGGCGGGCTGCAGACCCAGGTGGCCAACAAGCTCGACGAGTGGTTCGAGGCCGGGCTGCAGTCCTGGGACATCTCGCGCGACGCCCCCTACTTCGGCTTCGAGATCCCCGATCATCCGGGCAAGTTCTTCTACGTCTGGCTCGACGCCCCGATCGGCTACATGGCCAGCTTCCGGAACCTCTGCGACCGGCTCGGCGCCAGCCAGCCCGGGCTCGACTTCGAACGCTTCTGGGGCAGCGACTCCGAGGCCGAGCTCTATCACTTCATCGGCAAGGACATCGTCTACTTCCACGCCCTGTTCTGGCCGGCGATGCTCCACGGCGCCGGGTTCCGCACCCCCGACGCGGTGTTCGCCCACGGCTTCCTCACCGTCGACGGACAGAAGATGTCGAAGTCGCGCGGCACCTTCATCAAGGCGCGCACCTATCTCGACCATCTCGACCCCGAGTATCTGCGCTACTACTTCGCCGCCAAGCTCGGCGCCGGGGTCGACGACATCGACCTCAACCTCGAGGACTTCACCGCGCGGGTCAACGCCGATCTGGTCGGCAAGGTGGTCAACATCGCCAGCCGTTGCGCCGGTTTCATCACCAAGCGCTTCGACGGCAGGCTCGCCGACACCCTGGCCGCGCCCGAGCTGTTTGCCGAGTTCGCCGCCGCTGGCGAGCGGATCGCCGCCGCCTACGAGGGCCGCGAATACGCCCGCGCGGTGCGCGAAATCATGGCCCTGGCCGACCGCGCCAACCAGTACATCGACGAGCAGGCGCCCTGGGTGGTGGCCAAGCAGGACGGGCGCGAGCAGGAGCTGCACGGCATCTGCTCGATGGGGATCAACCTGTTCCGGCTGCTGATCGGCTATCTGCGCCCGATCCTGCCCGGCACCGCCGCCGACGCCGAGGCCTTCCTCCAGGTCGAGCCGCTGACCTGGTCGGTGCTCGCAACCCCCCTGCTCGGCCATGAGATCGCCCGCTTCAAGCCGTTGATGCAGCGCATCGAGCCGGCCCAGGTCGAGGCCATGATCGAGGCATCGAAGGAGGATCTGGCGGCCACCGCGCAACAGCAACCGGCGCCGGCCAACCCGCACCTCGAGGCCGATCCGATCGCCGAGACCATCGACTTCGAGACCTTCGCCAAGCTCGACCTGCGCATCGCCCGCATCGCCGCGGCCGAGCAGGTCGAGGGCGCGAAGAAGCTGCTGCGCCTGACCCTCGATCTCGGTGGCGAGACCCGCAACGTCTTCGCCGGCATCCGCGCCGCCTACGACCCGGCCGACCTCGAGGGCCGGCTGACGGTGATGGTCGCCAACCTCGCCCCGCGCAAGATGCGCTTCGGCGTCTCCGAGGGCATGGTGCTCGCCGCCGGCCCCGGCGGCAGCGACCTCTTCATCCTCTCGCCAGACAGCGGCGCCGAGCCGGGGATGCGGGTGAAGTGATCGCGGGCCGGGACCGCGCCCCGGTGTGATCGGGAACCTGCGGGCGCCACCGGTTGACGAATGCGGTGGAGTCCACCCGCGCCAATCCCCACAATCCACGCGGTGACAGCCCGAACCCGAGGGGTTCAGACTGGATGCAGCACCCCGCATCCCGGCCGGGGC
This sequence comes from Marichromatium sp. AB32, assembly GCF_003718675.1. Lineage (NCBI taxonomy): Bacteria > Pseudomonadati > Pseudomonadota > Gammaproteobacteria > Chromatiales > Chromatiaceae > Marichromatium > Marichromatium sp. AB32. Next base: position 28,778 of record NZ_RHFJ01000011.1, on the reverse strand, counting down.
CGTGCACTCGGCCACGGCGGTTGTCGCGGTTCATGCGGGCGCGTATTCTTAGAGAATTTCGCCCGCCTCGTCGGTGCCTCTCGCGCGCGAGCGCGTCATCGACCCCGAGTCTCAATTCCGATACGAAGACGGCATGACTGAATACGCGCTCATCCTGGTCGGGACGGTCCTGGTCAACAACTTCGTTCTGGTCAAGTTCCTTGGCCTGTGCCCCTTCATGGGGGTGTCGAAGAAGCTCGAGACGGCCGCCGGCATGGGTCTGGCCACCACCTTCGTGCTGACCCTCTCCTCGATCAGCTCCTGGCTGGTCAACGAGTATCTGCTGGTGCCGCTCGGCATCGAGTATCTGCGCACCATCGCCTTCATCCTGGTGATCGCCGTGGTGGTGCAGTTCACCGAGACGGTGATGCACAAGACCAGCCCGGTGCTCTATCAGGTGCTCGGGATCTTCCTGCCGTTGATCACCACCAACTGCGCCGTGCTCGGCGTCGCGCTGCTCAACCTGCAGGCCGATCACACCCTGGTCGAGGCCACCCTCTACGGCTTCGGCGCCGCGCTCGGCTTCTCGCTGGTGCTGACCCTGTTCGCGGCGATCCGCGAGCGGGTGGCCGTCGCCGACGTCCCCGAACCCTTCCAGGGCAGCGCCATCGCCCTGGTCACCGCCGGCCTGATGTCGCTCGCCTTCATGGGCTTCGCCGGCCTGGTCGCGAACTGATTTGAACGCCCGAGAGCCATGCTGACCGCCATCCTCGCCTTCGCCGCACTCTCCGCCGTGTTCGGGCTGCTGCTCGGCTACTCGGCGATCCGCTTCCACATCGAGGGCGACCCGATCGCCGATCAGATCGACGCCCTGCTGCCGCAGACCCAGTGCGGCCAGTGCGGCCACCCCGGTTGCCGTCCCTATGCCGAGGCCGTCGCCCGCGGCGAGGACGACATCAACAAGTGCACCCCGGGCGGCGAGGCCACCGTACAGGCGCTGGCCGATCTGCTCGGTCGCGACCCGGTGGCGCTCGACGCCGAGGAGAAGCTGCCGGCGGTCGCCCACATCGACCCGCAGAACTGCATCGGCTGCACCAAGTGCCTGCAGGCCTGCCCGGTCGACGCCATCGTCGGTGCGGCCAAGCAGCTCCATGCCGTGCTCGACGAGGCCTGCACCGGCTGCGAGCTGTGCCTCGCGCCCTGCCCGGTCGACTGCATCAGCATGGTGCCGGTGGCCACCGATATCCGCTCCTGGCGCTGGCCCTATCCGCAGCAACAGGACGACTCCCGGCGCGCGGCCGCCTGATCCACGAGGAGCCGACATGGCAGCCAACCCCGTACCCTCCAGCGAGCGTCGTCTGTGGACCTTCCACGGCGGCATCCACATCGCCGACGAGAAGGCGTTGTCGAACGCCAGCGAGATCGCCGTCGCGCCCGTCCCGAAGCAGCTGGTGATCCCGCTGCAGCAGCACATCGGCGCCTCGGCGCGGGTGCTCGTCGCAGTCGGCGATCGCGTCCTCAAGGGCCAGTGCATCGCCGCCGCCGATGGCTATGTCAGCGCCCCGGTGCACGCCTCGAGTTCGGGCACCGTGATCGCCATCGAGGAGCGACCGGTGCCGCACCCCTCGGGACTCTCGGCGCTCTGCGCGGTGATCGAGACCGATGGCGAGGATGCCTGGGCCGAATTGCCCGAACCCATGACCCACTATGCCCAGCTCGATCCGGCCGAGGTGCGCGAGCGCATCCGCTGGGCCGGGGTGGTGGGCATGGGCGGGGCCTCCTTCCCCACCGGGGTCAAGCTCAACCCCGGTCCGGACCGGCGCATCGACACCCTGGTGATCAACGGCGCCGAGTGCGAGCCCTACATCACCTGTGATGATCGCCTGATGCGCGAGCGCGCCAGCCGCATCCTCGAGGGCGTGCGCATCATGCGCCACCTGCTCGGCGGCCCCGAGGTGCTGATCGGCATCGAGGACAACAAGCCCGAGGCGATCGCGGCGATGCGCTTCGCCCTCGGCGAGAGCGACCTGCGTGCCAGCGCCGAGGTGGTGGCCATCCCCACGCTCTACCCGAGCGGCGGCGAGAAGCAGCTCATCCGCATCCTCACCGGCAAGGAGGTGCCGAGCCACGGCATCCCGGCGCAGATCGGCATCGTCTGCCAGAACGTCGGCACCGCGCACGCGGTGGCCGAGGCGGTGCTCGACGGACGCCCGCTGATCTCGCGCGTGGTCACCGTCACCGGGCGCGCGATCACCGCGCCGCGCAATCTCGAGGCGCGCATCGGCACCCCGGCGACCGACCTCATCGCCTGCTGCGACGGTTATCGCGAACAGCCGCGCAAGCTCGTCTGTGGCGGCCCGATGATGGGCTTCGAGCTGGGAGAGCAAGGGGTTCCGGTGACCAAGCCGGTCAACTGTCTGCTCGCGCTCACCGCCGCCGAGGCCCCGGATCCCGGCCCGGCGCTGGCCTGCATCCGCTGCGGGCGCTGCGCCGACGCCTGCCCGGCCAACCTGCTGCCCCAGCAGCTCTACTGGTTCGCCCGCGCCAAGGACTTCGACCACGCCCAGGACTACAACCTGTTCGACTGCATCGAGTGCGGCTGCTGCGCCCAGGTCTGTCCCAGCCACATCCCGCTGGTGCAGTACTACCGCTATGCCAAGACCGAGGTGTGGGCGCGCGAGCAGGAAAAGCGCAAGGCCGAGGAGGCACGCCAGCGCCACGAGGCCAAGCAGGCCCGTCTCGAGCGCCAGGAGCGCGAACGTCAGGCGCGGATGCGCCAGAAGAAGGAGGCGCTCGCCGCCAAGGCCAAGGCCGAGAGCGGCACCAGCAGCGAGGCCAAGCAGGCGGCGATCGCCGCGGCGCGCGCCCGCGCCGCAGCCAAGCAGCAAGGCGCCGGCGAACCGACCAACGGCGCCTGAGCGCCGCCGACGGCGCCCCACCGATCCCGCAACCCCTTTCGAGCTTCGTGAATCCGCATGACTAGCACACTGATCTCCTCCCCCCACGTCCCTCGGGTCAACCGGGTCGATCGCGTCATGCTCCAGGTGCTGCTCGCGCTGGTGCCCGGGGTAGTGGCGATGACCTGGTTCTTCGGCTGGGGCGTGCTCGTCAACGTCACCCTCGCGGTCGGTTTCGCGGTGATCGCCGAGGCGCTGGTGCTGCTGCTGCGCAGTCGTCCGGTGCTGCCGGCGCTGGGCGATCTCAGCGCGGTGGTCACCGCGGTGCTGTTCGCCATCTCGGTGCCGCCGACCCTGCCCTGGTGGATGACGCTGCTGGGGATGTTGTTCGCCATCGTGCTGGTCAAGCAGCTCTACGGCGGGCTCGGCTACAACCCCTTCAACCCGGCCATGGCCGCCTATGTCTTCCTGCTGGTCTCCTACCCGGTGGCGATGACCAGCTGGCTCGCCCCCGAACTGCTCTCGGGGATCGACCTGTCGTTCGGCGACTCGCTGGCGATGATCCTCCATCAGGTGCTGCCCGCCGGGGTCGACTGGGACGCGGTGACCGCCGCGACCCCGCTCGACGAGATGCGCACCCAGCTCGACGAGCAGCTGACCATCGCCGAGATCCGTGACCAGAGCGCGCTCTGGGGCGTGTTCGGCGGTCGTGGCTGGGAGTGGGTCAACGCCGCCTTTCTGCTTGGCGGTGCCTATCTGCTGTGGCGTCGCACCATCACCTGGCACATCCCGGTGTCGATGCTCGCCGGGTTGCTCTCGCTGGCCACCCTGTTCTGGCTGATCGATCCGCAGACCCACCCCTTCCCGGCCTTCCATCTGTTCAGCGGCGCGGCCATCCTCGGCGCCTTCTTCATCGCCACCGACCCGGTCACCGCCACCACCACCCGCCGCGGCCAGCTGATCTATGGCGCCTGCATCGGCGCCACGGTGTTCGTGATCCGCACCTGGGGCGGCTACCCCGATGCGGTCGCCTTCGCGGTGCTGTTGATGAACATCGCCGCCCCCACCATCGACTACTACACCCAGCCACGCGTCTTCGGACACGGTAGAGAACGCGCCCGATGAAGATCAGACCTATCCTGCTCGCCGCCTTCGTACTCAGCGCCTTCGCGGTCAGTGGTGTCGCCCTGGTGGTGATCACCCAGGCGGTCATGGACGATCGCATTGCCGAGAACCAGCGCCAGGCCATGGAGCGCAAGCTCGCGGCCATCCTCCCCGCCGGTCGCGCCGACAACGACCCGCTCACCGACACCATCGAGGTCAGCGCCCGCGAACTGCTCGGCGCCGACACCACCCGCGTCTACCGGGTGCGCCAAGGTGACGAGCCGGTCGCGGTGATCCTCGAACCGGTGGTCCCCGACGGCTATGCCGGCCCCATCCGCCTGCTGGTCTCGGTGCTCACCGACGGCACCGTCGGCGGTGTACGGGTGCTCTCGCACCACGAGACCCCCGGGCTCGGCGACAAGATCGAGGAGGCCAAGTCCGACTGGGTCTACGGCTTTGCCGGCACCTCGCTCGGCGACCCGCCGATCGAGCGCTGGGGGGTGAAACGCGATGGCGGCGACTTCGACCAGTTCACCGGCGCCACCATCACCCCGCGCGCCATCGTCAAGGCGGTCAAGAACACCCTGATCTATGTCGATCAGCAGGGCGCACGTCTCTATCAGGAGGCATCCTCCCAGCCCCAGACCGCGAACCGATCCGTCACCGCAACCGACCAGGAGGCCTCCTGATGGCGAAGGACCAGGGCTATCTGCCGCTCGTCACCGAGGGCCTGTGGCACAACAACCAGGCGTTGGTCGCCCTGCTCGGGCTCTGCCCGTTGCTGGCGACCACCACCAGCGCGACCAATGGTCTCGGCATGGGGCTGGCGACCACCGCGGTACTGGTGCTCTCCAACGTCACCATCTCGCTGATCCGCAATCTGGTGCGCCCCGAGGTACGACTGCCGGTGTTCGTGCTGGTGATCGCCTCCTTCGTCACCGCCGTCGAGCTGACCATCCAGGCGCACTTCTACGAGCTCTATCTGGTGCTCGGGTTGTTCATCCCGCTGATCGTCACCAACTGCGCGATCATCGGCCGCGCCGAGGCCTTCGCCTCGAAAAACCGCGTCGACCGCGCCCTGGTCGACGGTCTGGCGATGGGGGTGGGCTTCACCCTGGTGCTGATGGCGCTCGGCGCGCTGCGCGAGCTTGCCGGTCAAGGCACCCTCTTCTACCAGGCCCACCTGTTGCTCGGCGAGGCGGCGCGCGGGCTCACCATGACCCTCGGCGACGACTTCCAGGGCGCGCTGATCGCGATCCTGCCGCCCGGTGCCTTCATCGGTCTGGGGCTGCTGATCGCGCTCAAGAACCTGATCGACAAGTGGGCGAGTCTGTTTGCCCGCTGGCGCGCCCGGCACACGGCGCCGGCAGCGGCCGAACCGAGTCTGGGCTGAGGCAGCGCACGGCCCGATTGCCAAAGCGCGGCATAGCCCCCATAGTATTCAGGGGAATAGGATCCATCCGTTCCCCGGGTGCCGGTCTGCTCCGGCACCGCAACGATGCAGGGAGGCATCGTCCAGACGGCCCATCAGGGTCGGCTATCACGATGGACCGACGGGGCAAGGTCCCCGTTCAGCGTTGCGGCGAGGGCCTCCGGCCATCGATCGCCGCCAGCCATGCAACCATTGAGTGAACGATCGCGCGCGGGATCCTAGGATTCCGCACTCAGCACCTTGGGAAGCGACGCCTCCGGCCGTCTCGGCCAGTACCGTCGCCGCCGGGGCCCGCGCCATGCGGCCCCGGCTCGATCAGACTCAAGGCGCACCTATTCTCGGGGCAGGGTGAAATTCCCGACCGGCGGTGACTCCGCAACAGCGGACAGCCCGCGAGCGCCTGCCGTGACACGGCAGGGTCAGCAGACCCGGTGAGACTCCGGGGCCGACGGTTAGAGTCCGGATGACAGAGGATAGGGTCGCGACCCGGTCCGTCCCCTCGCGGGGGCGCGACCGCGCTGTGCCCGCTCCCCTTCACTGCCCTGATTCAGATCACTCGAACGTCGTTTCAGCGAGCCATGAATCAGATTCAAGCCTTTCCCCTACTCAACCGTTTCGGTGATCCCGAAACGCGTGTCGCCAACGCCATCGCCGCCCTGCGCGCAGGCTCCGGCGTCCTGCTCGTCGACGACGAAGACCGCGAGAACGAGGGCGACCTCATCTTCCCGGCCGAGACCATCGAGCCGGCACAGATGGCGCTGCTCATCCGCGAGTGCAGCGGCATCGTCTGTCTCTGTCTCGAGGAGGCGCGGCTGCGCCAGCTCGAGCTGCCGATGATGGTCGAGGACAACACCAGTCGTAACGGCACCGCCTTCACCGTCACCATCGAGGCCCGCGAGGGCGTGACCACCGGCGTGTCGGCGGCCGATCGCGTCACCACCATCCGTACCGCGATCGCCCCGAACGCCCGCCCCGAGGACCTCGCGCGTCCCGGTCATGTGTTCCCGCTGCGCGCCCGACCCGGCGGCGTGCTGGCGAGACGCGGTCACACCGAGGGCACCGTCGACCTGATGCGTCTGGCCGGCTTCACCCCCGCCGGCGTGCTCTGCGAGCTGACCAACCCCGACGGCACCATGGCACGACTGCCGGAGATCGTCGACTTCGCACTGCGTCACCAGATGCCGGTGCTGACCATCGAGGATCTGGTCGCCTACCGTCAGCGCACCGAATCGGCTCCATCGATCGACCAGCTGGATGCCGCACTGGCCCGCGAGTCGGCCTGACCCCTCTCCGTCGCGGCGCCCCCACGCCGCGACTGCTCCAACCCCACCGTACGATCGAGACCGCCCCGCAACACCGGGGCGGGTCTTTGACAATCGCCATCTTGCCAATGTATAAACGAAAACGATTTGCGTTTGTGCATTCTCCGCGCATCGAACGCCGATCATGCTTTGCTTTGCGCCTTTCCGTTCGTGATTGTTTCTCAGGGGAAATAACAAGATGTCAGTTCGTACACTCTCGGCCGCGGTCGCACTCGCGATCGCCGGTCAGGTCCCGGCCTATGCCGATACGCTCGAGCAGCGGGTCGCGCGCCTGGAGCAGCAGAATCAGGCCCAGGCGAAACTGATCGCCGAGCAGCAGGCCGCCCTTGAGGGTACACCCGAGCGGGTCAAGAAACTCGAGACCGCACTCGAGGAGCGACGCACGGAACAGAACTGGGGGACCGGCTGGTTCCAGCGCATCGAGATCGCCGGCCTGATCGAGGTCGAGGCCAACCACACCAGCCCCTATGTCGGCAGCGACGAAAGCGACATCGTGCTGGCGACCTTCGAGCTCGGCATCTCGGCACAGGTCAACGACTGGGTCGAGGCCAATGCCTCGCTGCTCTACGAGGAGGATGACACCGATCTCGAGGTCGACAACGCCTATATCACCATTGCCAACCTCGAGCACAGCCCGCTGTTTCTCACCGCCGGTCAGTTCTACGTGCCCTTCGGCGCCTACGAGACCAACCTGGTCTCCGATCCGCTGACCCTGGAGATCGGCGAGGCGCGCGAGACCGCGCTCCAGGTCGGCTTCGTCCACGGCGACTTCAACGGCAGCGTCTACGCCTTCAACGGCGACCGCAAGATCGATGGCGAGAACGAGATCGGCAGCTGGGGCGCCAACCTCGGCTTCGCCCAGGCCTTCGATGATCGCGCCTGGAGCCTCGGCCTCGGCTACATCAGCGACCTCGGCGACTCCGACACCCTGCAGGACACCATTGCCGACAATCGCGCCGGGCTGGTGGATGCCAGCGAGCGTACCGGCGGGTGGACCGCCAATGCCTCGGCCACCTTCGGTCCCTTCAACCTGATCGGTGAGTACCTCGCCGCCACCGAAGAGTTCGAGGTCGACAGCCTGAGCTTCGAGGGCGAGGGTGCCAAGCCCAGCGCCTGGAACATCGAGGCCGGCTATACCTTCGAGGTGATGGGCAAGGAGGTGGTCGCCGCCGCGGCCTATCAGGGCACCACCGAGGCCGTCGCGCTGGAGCTACCCGAGGAGCGCTGGCTGGTCGGCGTCTCGGTCGGCGTGTTCGACAACACCGCCGTGTCGCTGGAATGGTCGCACGACACCGACTACGATCGTGCCGAGGGCGGCACCGGCGAGTCCGGCAACACCATCCTGGCCAAGCTCGCCGTCGAGTTCTGAGCCAGGACGAAGACCGCACCGCCTCGCCGTCGGGGGGCGGCGGGTGCGGCGCGGGACCCGGGGCTGGTCGAGCCGGTCCCGACGATGGCAACCCGCAGGAGTCGCCCCCGAGATGCACATCCATACCCTCGAACGCTGGCAACACCACCACGACTTCGCGGTCCACAACGACCGTGGCGAGCGCAACACCTATTATGTGTTGCTGCTGACCGCCGTGGTGATGGTGATCGAGATCCTCGCCGGCACCGTCTATGGCTCGATGGCCCTGCTCGCCGACGGCTGGCACATGGGCACCCATGTCGCCGCCTTCCTCATCGCCATCCTCGCCTATCGCTATGCCGCGCGGCACGCCCACGACCCCGCTCACAGCTTCGGCACCGGCAAGGTCAACGTGCTCGGCGGCTTCGCCAGCGCCATCGCACTCGGCACCGTGGCGCTGATGATGCTGATCGAGTCGGTGCAACGACTGATCGACCCGCAGACCATCCACTTCAACGAGTCGATCCTGGTCGCCCTGCTCGGGCTCGCGGTCAACCTCGCCAGCGCCCTGCTGCTCAAGGACGCGCACCACCACCATCATCACGGTCATGACCACGGCCACCATCACGATCACGATCACGACGACCATGAGCACGAGCACGACCATGGCCACGACCACAACCTGCGCGCGGCCTATGTACACGTCATCGCCGATGCCATGACCTCGCTGCTGGCGATCGCCGCGCTGCTCGCCGGCAAGCTGCTCGGCTGGCACTGGCTCGACCCGGTGATGGGCATGGTCGGCGCCATCATCATTGCCGTCTGGGCCTATGGACTGCTGCGCGAGAGCGCACCGATCCTGATCGACGCAAGCATCGAGGCACCCTACCGCGAGGCGATCCGCGCAGCGATCGAGGCCGATGCCGACAATCGCGTCGCCGACATCCATGTCTGGCGGATCGGCGCCAATCACTATGCCGCCATCCTCTCGCTGGTGACCCACGAGCCACGACCGGTGGAGCACTACAAGCGCCTGCTCGCCGACTTCGACCGCATCGCCCACCTCACCATCGAGGTCAACGCCTGCGCCGGACCCTCCTGCCTGACACAGCGCTGACGAGAGCCCCACGCGGCCGACGCGCGCGACGCTGGAACTCGACGACGATCGCCACAACCTGAGATCCAGAGTCACCCACATTCACGCGCCGCGCCGCCCCGCCCGAGACGGCGCACTCCGGTCGCGGCGCAATCAGATCGAGGCACCCCATGGACGCAGACGTCATCGTCATCGGCGCCGGACTCTCCGGTCTCGCCTGCGCCATCCATCTTCGCAAGGCCGGGATCGAGCCCCTGGTGCTCGAGGCCGGCGACCAGGTCGGTGGCCGCGTCGCCACCGAGCGCCGCGACGGCTTCCTGCTCGACCGCGGCTTCCAGGTCCTGCAGACCTGGTACCCCGAGGCCCGGCGCATGCTCGACTATCAGGCTCTCGACCTGCGCCCCTTCTACCCAGGCGCATTGAGCTGGTTCGACGGTCGGCTGCACCGCGTCAGCGATATCTGGCGACGCCCGCTGCGCCTGCCCCAGATGCTCGTCTCGCCGGTCGGCACCGCCGCCGACAAGTTACGGCTGCTGCGACTCCGTCACCAGGCACTCGCCGGCGATCTCGCCGCACTCTACGCCCGCCCCGAGACCAGCGCTGCGGCGCGACTCGAGGCACTCGGCTTCTCGCCACGGATCCGCGAGCGCTTCTTCCTGCCGTTCTTCTCCGGGGTCTTCTTCGACCCGGAGCTCGCGGTCTCGAGCCGGGCCTTCGAGTTCGTCTTTCGCGCCTTTGCGCTCGGCGACACCGCGCTACCCGCGGGGGGGATGGCACAGATCCCACGCCAGCTCGCCACCCGGCTGCCGAACGGGACCATCCGACTCGGCAGCCGGGTCGAGCGGATCGAGCGCGATCGCGTACTGCTCGAATCGGGACAGCGACTACGCGCCCGCGCTGTGGTGATCGCCACCGACGTCAACGCCGCCGCGCATCTGCTCGACGAGCCCCAGCGCCCGATGCGCGCCACCACCTGCTTCCACTTCGCCGCGCCGCAGCCACCGCTCGAGGGCAACGCGCTGGTGATCAATGGCAGCGGCCACGGGGTGGTCAACAGCCTGCTGTGCCCGAGCAACCTCTCCGAGCACTATGCCCCGCCCGAACGCGCCCTGGTGACGGTCAACTGTCTCGGTGCGACCCATAACCCGGACACCCTGGAGACACAGATCAGACAGGAGCTGGCGGACTGGTTCGGAGAGGCCGTCGGCGGCTGGGAGCGACTCGCGGTCCATCGCATCCCTCAAGCGTTGCCGCTCCAGCAGCCACCGGTACAGTCGCTGCGAACGGCCCCGCAACGGGGCGAGCGAGTCTGGGTGTGCGGAGAGATGGCGGGGCCGACCTCGATCCACTGGGCGCTGAGCAGTGGCCGGCTCGCCGCCGAGGCGGTGGTCGGCAGCGTCCGGCCGCGCGCGGTGCGTCAGCACGTCTGAACGCGCACGCCGCTCACTCGAACAGCAAACGGTTGTCGGTACCGGCGCAGCCGGCCATCTCGGCATAGAGACGCTCGGCCTGGGTCCAGTCGAGCGCAGGGAAGACCGCCCGCGCCTCGGCGAGCTTGTCGCGCAGCGCCGTCTCGCTCTTGTCGGCGACCGCTGCGGCATGGGCACCGATGCCCTCCTCGCGGATGAACAGACAGGCATCCATCAGATCGGCGAGCTTGACGATGAAGGCCAGCGGCGTGTGGCGCAACGCCTGCTTGCGCGCGATCACCTCAGGGGCGATCTCGCGCTCGATCCGTTCCAGCGGATCGGCGCGACCGGCGACCTCGGCCACGCGACGCTTCAGCGGCGAGGGCATATCGCCCATCAACAACTCCGGGGCATCGTGGAGCAAGGCATATTCCAGGGCCTGCAGCCGCACCTCGGGGCCGGGGTCCTCGGGCATCACCCGCGAGAGCAGCTCGCGGGTGATCATCGCGACCAGATAGTGGTGCTCGGCAAGCGTCTGGTTGCGCGCGCAGCGTACCGAGTGCCAGCGGGTGACATGACCGGAGCGGGCGATGTCACGCATGTTGAGCTTGAGGTCCTGCATCACGGCCATCCATCGGACAGGGGGCATCCCATGCTGACCGAGTCGAGCGACGGGCGCAACGGCGTCAGAAACCGGTGACCGCGGCCTCGATCCCCTGGGTCCACCCCAGGCCCATCAAGGACACCAACACCATACCCGCGGCCATTGAACCACCCAGGAACGCACGCATCTCTCATCTCTCCTTCGGGGACTGCCCCCATGACGTTCGACCGATTCTCTCCCCATCGACGACGGGCGGGATGCCGCCGCGAATCGCGGCCGACATCCATATCAATAGAGATAACGTCTCTCATTCTTTTTTCAATGAGCGCGGTATCCGGCACGACCGGGTCGCGGCCGGACAGGAGCCGACGGTACGGCTACAATGTGCCGATCACCGCGCCACGGCGCGCTCCAGACCCAACGATGCAACGCTACTACTTCACCCTCGACATCCCGGCCAGCGAGTATCTGCGCTACTACAGCGGCGCTGCGGCACGGGTACTGGTCAAGGTCCACGACGGTCGCACCCTGTCACTGCCGGCGGTGAACCTGCGTCGCTTCGTCACCAACGCGGGGATTCGAGGCGCCTTCTGTCTCACCGTCGACGACGATCAGCGCTTCGTCTCCCTCGAACGCCAGGACCGCGCCACGCCCGGCGTGCGCGCCTGAACCGCCGCCGTCCAGATCCAGCCCTTCCCGGGCATGTCAGAACATCAGGTTTCCCCCATGAACACGAATTTCTCCGACTATCCGCTCGATCCCTCGCTGCTGCGTGGCATCGAGCAGGCAGGCTATGCGCAGCCGACCCCGGTCCAGGAGGCGGTGCTCGAGCCCGCCCTCGATGGTCGCGACCTGATGGTGTGCGCCGCCACCGGCTCGGGCAAGACCGCCGCCTTCCTGCTGCCGATGATGCAGCACATGCTCGAGACCCCCAAGGCCGACGGCGGCACCCGGGCGCTGATCCTGGTACCGACCCGCGAGCTGGCGCGTCAGGTACGCGAGCACTTCATGCGCATCGGCGGTCACACCCGCCTCGGCGTCGACGTCATCACCGGCGGTGACTCGCGCGCCCACCAGATCGCGTCCCTGCGCAGGAACCCGGAGTTCCTGATCGCGACCCCGGGACGGTTTCGCGAGATGCTCGAGCACAATCGCACCGAGCTCGACGATCTCGAGTTCCTGGTGCTCGACGAGGCCGACCGGATGCTCGAGATGGGTTTCGTCGAGGACGTCGTGACCATCATCCAGAACAGCAACCCGGAGCGTCAGTCGCTGCTGTTCTCCGCCACCCTGGAGCGACGCGGACTGGAGCGGATCACCGCAATCCTGCTCGACGACCCGCTGCGATTGACCCTCGACGCGGTCCGCGAGGCCCATCCCGACATCCGTCACCAGTGCCTGCTCAGCGACGAGGTCGCGCACAAGCGCGAGCAGCTGCGCTGGCTACTCGCCAACGAGACCTTCGAGAAGGCGCTGGTGTTCGTCAACAGCCGCGACCTGGCCACCGAGCTCGGCGGCTGGCTCGGCGCCCAGGGTGAGCGCGTCGCCGTGCTCCACGGCGAGCTTGAGCAGCGCGAGCGCAACCGGGTGATGGGACTGCTCCACCAGGGCAAGGTGCGGGTGCTGGTGGCCACCGATCTGGCCGCGCGCGGGATCGACGTCCCCGGGGTGGAGCGGGTGTTCAACCTCGAGGTCCCACGCAACGGCGAGGACTATCTGCATCGCACTGGGCGCACCGGACGTGCCGGTGAGCAGGGCGTCGCCGTGAACCTGGTCGGCCCGACCGAATGGAACCGCATGGAGAGCATCAGCCGCTTCCTCGGACTCGCGCTCGAGTGGCGCGCGATCGACGGGCTGGAGGCACGGTTCAAGGGACCGGCGGCGAAGAAACGGCGCAAGACCCCGGCCAGCCGGGTCAAGGCCAAGAAGACAACGGCACGCGCCGCCACCAAGGACAAGGACAAGCAGCGTCACCGCGACCGCAAGAACATCGGCAAGCGCCGCGCCCCCTCGGGCAAGGCCGTCGAGGCCGGTCACGCCCCACTGAGCCGCAAACGCCGCGACGAGGGCGGGACGGAGGAGCGCTGAGTCGAACCCGGCGCGCCCTCAGCCGGCGACCCCGAGGGCGCGCTGAAGCTGAGCGGTGACCTCGGGGGTCAAACCGGTGCGTGCGGCCAGGCCGTCGAGATAGGCGCGCTCCTCCGGGGTATCGACCTCGATCGCCAGCAGCGAGGCGGCGTAGACCTCGGCGGCCGTCTCCCGGTCCGGAATCTCGGCGGCGAAGGCATCGAGGTCGAGCGGGCGCACCAGTTCATCGGCGAGCCATTGACGCACCTGCGCCTCGAGTCCGCTCGCCGCGGCCTGGTCGACGATCCGCTGCATCTCGTCGACCCCGATCTGACCGTCGGACTTCGCGGCATTGATCATCGCCCGCACCAGCAACCGCGCCTTGTCGTCACGCGCGGCATCAGCCCGCACCGGCTCGGGCAGCGCCGCTGGTGGTACCGGCACCGGGGCAGCGCCCTGCCCCTCGGCGCTGGCGTTGGTCAGCGCCTTGTAGGCCACCCCGGCGAGCATCGCCAGGGCACCGCCGGTGAGCGCACCACGCACGGCATCGCCACCGCCACCGAGCACCGAGCCGAGCGCAGCCCCCAGCCCACCGGCCTGGAGCGGGTTGTCGGCAGCCTGACCGAGCACCCCGCGCGCACCATCGAGCAGCGCGCTCAGACCACCCCCGCCACCCTCGCCGGGCGTGGTGGAGAGCTGCCCCAGCCCCTGGCTGAGACGCTGCGCTCCACTGCCGGAGAGGTTGTTCTGTAACAGTGAACCGAGTAGATCACCGAAGCCTGCCATGCCTTGACTCCCACCGAGTTGGGCGCGACGCATGCCGCGCACGGATGCCATCACTCTAGCACCTGGAACGCGTCGCACCGTCACCCCGGCATGATGAATGGCCCGACCGGATCACCGGGAACCAGCCCCAGGGCACCATCGGCGCGCCCCTGATTGACCGCGATCTCGACCAGCCCGAGCGCATTCTCGTACCAGAAGGCCTCACCCGGCTCGACCGCACAGAAGGTTCGCGCCCAGGGCAACAGACGCTCGCCGACACGCAGGGATTGCGCATAGCCGACCGGTCGCAGACCGGTCATCAGGTTGCCATAGTGGTCGGCATAGAGGACCCGATCGAGCGTCTTCGACCAGTCATGCCCCACGGGTCGATCGAGCCGGGTGGCGCCGACGTCCTCGCCCCGACACAGTCGCGCGGCCACCGGCAGGAACCAGTCACGCCCATGGAAGGTCGCGCTGCGCCGCGACGGCAGCCAGCCGATTCGCCAGCACTGCCCCGCTCCGGCCATCAGGTGCGGCGCGAGCAGACCATTATCGGGGGCAACGAACCAGTCCTCGCCGACGCGCGCGATGACACCGTCACGCGCCCCACCGACGCCGGGATCGACCACGCAGAGATAAAGGGTACGCGGGGGCATGTCGCGCGCTAGCGCCGGCAGCAGATAAGCAGCGAGATCGGGACGGAAGGGTGGCAGGTCGTGGACCAGGTCGATCACCGCATGATCGGGCAGGCTGGCGTCGAGTGCGGCCTGCATCTGCCCGAGATAGGGACCAGCACCGAAATCGGTGACCAGGGCGATGCGTTCGATGACCGGAACTTCCATCAGGATGGACCTCGTGCAGCACATTCGAGACGAAAAAAAACCGGGCAAATGCCCGGTTTTTTTCATGCGGCAACGCCGGAGACGTCGGAACTCAGTCCTCGTCCTCGACCTCGGTCTGCACCGGACGGTCGACCAGCTCGACGTAGGCCATGGGGGCCGCGTCGCTGGAGCGATAACCACACTTGAGGATGCGCAGGTAGCCGCCGGGACGACCCTGGTAACGCGGACCGAGCTCGGCGAACAGCTTGCCGACGGCGTCCTTGTCGCGCAGACGCGCAAAGGCCTGACGGCGCGCATGCACCGAGTCTTCCTTCGCCAGGGTGATCAGCGGCTCGGCGACCCGACGCAGCTCTTTGGCCTTGGGCACGGTCGTCTTGATCAGCTCGTGCTCGAACAGCGAGGCCGCCATATTGCGAAACATCGCCTCGCGGTGCGAGCTGGTGCGATTCAGATGCCTTCCGGCTTTGCGGTGACGCATGATCCTTTTCCCGAATATCTTGTGATCGAGTGTTGTGTTCTAGAACCTGAGAGCGCTCAGCGGACGCTCAGTTCGGCGATGTTTTCAGGCGGCCAGTTCTCGAGCCGCATCCCCAGCGAGAGGCCGCGCGTTGCAAGCACGTCCTTGATCTCCGTGAGCGACTTCTTGCCGAGATTCGGGGTCTTGAGCAGCTCCACCTCGGTACGCTGGATCAGATCGCCGATCAGGTAGATGTTCTCGGCCTTCAGGCAGTTCGCCGAACGCACCGTCAGCTCCAGGTCGTCGACCGGGCGCAGCAGGATCGGGTCGTAGGGCGACTCATCGCGCTGCTCGACGGACTGGCTGTCCGCGGCACCCGTGCCCTCGAGCACGACGAAGCTCGAGAGCTGGTCGCGCAGGATGGTCGCGGCGCGCTGGATCGACTCCTTGGGATCGATCGTGCCGTTGGTCTCCAGGTCGATCACCAGACGATCGAGATCGGTGCGCTGCTCGACACGAGCCGACTGCACCTCGATCGCGACACGACGCACCGGGCTGTAGGAGGCGTCGAGCGGCAGCTTGCCGATCGGACGATCCTCGCCCTCTTCGCCCTCGCGCGCGGTGGCCGGCTCGTAGCCACGACCACGACGCACGGTCAGGGTCATGCTCAGCTCACCCTCGGTGAGGTTGGCGATCACCAACTCGGGGTTGGCGATGGTGGCCGAGTGATCGAGCTCGATGTCGGCGGCGGTCACCGGACCGGGGCCGGACTTGCTCAGGGTGAAGGTCGCCTCGTCCTTGCCGTCGAGCGAGATCGCAAGCTGCTTGAGGTTGAGCAGGATCTCGAGGACGTCTTCCTGCACGCCCTCCATGGTGGTGTACTCATGGAGGACGCCCTGGATCTCGACCTCGGTGACGGCATAGCCATCCATCGAGGAGAGCAGGATGCGCCGCAGCGCATTACCCAGGGTGTGCCCGAAACCACGCTCCAGGGGCTCTAGAGAAACCTTGGCGTGGTTCGGGCTGCCATCGACCAGGTCGACCTTGACGATGCGTGGTTTCAGAAATTCGCCAATAGCGTCAGTCATTAGTGCCCCTCTGGAAGCGCCTTACTTGGAGTACAGCTCGACGATCAGCGATTCATTGATGTCCGCCGGCAGATCGGAACGATCGGGAACACGCTTGAAGACGCCTTTCATGGCCTTGGTGTCGACTTCGACCCAGTCGGAGAAGCCGTACTGCTCGGCCAGCGACAGCGCGTTCTGCACGCGCACCTGCTTGCGAGCGGCTTCACGGACCTCGATCTCGTCATCGACGCCGACCTGGAAGGAGGCGATGTTGACGATACGGCCGTTGACCAGGATGGCCTTGTGGCTGACCAGCTGACGTGCCTCGGCGCGGGTGGCACCAAAGCCCATGCGATAGACGACGTTGTCGAGACGACGCTCGAGCAGCTGGAGCAGGTTCTCACCGGTTGCACCCTTGGTGCCGGCGGCCTTCTTGTAGTAGTTACGGAACTGCTTCTCGAGCACGCCGTAGATACGACGCACCTTCTGCTTCTCACGCAGCTGCAGACCATAGTCGGAGAGGCGCCGACGACGGTCGGTGGTCTGTCCGGGCTGCTTCTCGAGGTTGCACTTGGTGTCCAGAGCGCGCGCGCGGCTCTTCAAGGAGAGATCGGTCCCCTCGCGACGCGCCAGCTTGCAGGTTGGGCCTGTGTAACGTGCCATGTCTCTTCCTGTTGATCTGTCAGACGCGCCGCTTCTTGGGCGGACGGCAGCCGTTGTGCGGGATCGGGGTCACATCGGTGATGCTGGTGATCTTGAAACCCGCGTTGTTGAGTGCGCGCACGGCGGACTCACGACCCGGCCCCGGCCCCTTGACGTTCACGTCCAGGTTGCGCAGGCCATATTCCTTGGCGGCCTGACCGGCACGATCGGCGGCAACCTGAGCCGCGAAGGGCGTGCTCTTGCGCGAACCGCGGAAGCCCGAACCACCGGCGGTGGCCCAGGCCAAGGCGTTGCCCTGACGATCGGTGATCGTGATGATGGTGTTGTTGAAGGAGGCGTGGACGTGCGCAATGCCGTCTGCAACCTGCTTCTTGACCTTTTTCTTGGTGCTGCGAATCGGTTTAGCCATTCGACGTAATCCAGCTAATCTGCTGCGCCTGAGCGCTTAGCGTTTGATCGGACGACGCGGCCCCTTGCGGGTCCGTGCGTTGGTGCGCGTGCGCTGACCACGCAGGGGCAGGCCGCGACGGTGACGGATGCCGCGGTTGCAGCCGAGGTCCATCAGGCGCTTGATGTTCATCGACACTTCACGACGCAGATCGCCCTCGACGGAGAACTTGGCGACCTCGCCACGCAGCTTCTCGACCTCTTCCTCGGTGAGGCTCTGGATCTTGGTGTCACGCGGAATGCCTGCCGCGTCGCAGATCTCGCCCGCGCGGGTGCGGCCGATGCCGTAGATCGCGGTCAACGCGATCACGGCGTGCTTTTTGTCGGGAATGTTGACGCCGGCGATACGGGCCATAGCTACGAACCCCTCAGTCCTAAATGCTCAGCGGGTAAACCGCGCAGTATAACAAATTGCTTACTGTAGTCAACGGGATCCCGTCAACCCTGGCGCTGCTTGTGACGGGGGTCGGAACAGATGACCCGCACCGTTCCATTCCGCTTGATCACCTTGCAGTTTCTGCACAACTTCTTGACCGATGCACGCACTTTCATTCTTGTCTCCTAAGAGTCGGGGCCTTCTTCAGCGCAACATGCCGGCGCCGGGTGACTTCAGGTTGGCCTTCTTCATCAGGCCCTCATACTGATGCGACATCAGGTGAGCCTGAATCTGCGCCATGAAGTCCATGACCACGACCACTACGATTAACAGTGAGGTGCCGCCAAAATAGAACGGCACGTTGTAACCCACGATCAGGAACTCAGGCAGCAAGCAGACAGCGGTGATGTAGATCGCGCCTGCTGCCGTCAACCGGGTCATGACGGTATCGATATAGCGCGCCGTCTGCTCCCCCGGACGGATCCCCGGAATGAAAGCCCCAGAGCGCTTGAGGTTGTCGGCCGTCTCCTTCGCATTGAACACCAGCGCGGTGTAGAAGAAGCAGAAGAAGATGATCGCCGTCGCGTAAAAGAGCACGTAGACCGGCTCACCGGGCGAGAGCTTCGCGGTGATATCGGCCAGCCAACGCAAATCCTCGTTGCTGCCGAACCACTGTCCCAGCGTCCCCGGGAAGAGGATGATGCTGGAGGCGAAGATCGGCGGGATGACGCCGGCCATGTTGAGCTTGAGCGGCAGGTGCGTGCTCTGCGCCTGCATCATTCGCCGCCCCTGCTGGCGACGCGCATAGTTGACGGTGATCCGTCGCTGCCCGCGCTCGACGAACACCACGAAGGCGGTGACCGCCAGCGCCAGGGCAAACAGCGCAAGGACCGCCAGCGAGTTCATTTCGCCGGTGCGCGCCAGCTCCAGGGTGCCGCCGAGCGCCGAGGGCAGACCGGCGACGATACCCGCGAAGATGATCAGCGAGATCCCGTTGCCGATGCCGCGCTCGGTGATCTGCTCACCCAGCCACATCAGGAACATGGTTCCGGTCACCAGCGACACGGTCGCGGTGAACACGAACCCGGCACCGGCGTGAGAGACCAGCGCCGAGCCGCCGGCAGTCTGCCCCTGCAGCGCCATCGAGATACCGACGGCCTGGAAGGTCGCGAGCACCACGGTGCCGTAGCGGGTGTACTGGGTGATCTTGCGCCGCCCCGACTCCCCTTCCTTCTTCAGCTGCTCGAGCTTCGGCAGTACCGCCGTCATCAGCTGCATGATGATGGAGGCGGAGATGTAAGGCATGATGCCCAGCGCGAACAGACTGGCGCGCTCCAGGGCGCCTCCCGAGAACATGTTGAACATGTCCAGGATCGACCCCTGGTTCTGGTCGAACAGGATGGCCAAGGCCTCGGGGTTGACGCCCGGGACCGGGATGAAGGTACCGATACGATAGACGAGCAGCGCGCCGAGCACGAACAACAGGCGCTGACGCAATTCCGTCAACCGCCCCATGCCGCCGAGCGCACTTCCCATGGATCCGACGTTCTTGGCCATCTGCTACGCGCCTTCCCGATTAGTCCTCGACCTTGCCGCCCGCCGCTTCGATCGCCGCGCGTGCGCCCTTGGTCACGCCCAGGCCACGTACGGTGACAGCCCGCGAGATCTCGCCCGAGGCGATGACCTTGACCGACTTGATGCGGTTGTTCAGTACCCCGGCCGCGACCAGCGCGGCGAGGTCGACGGTGTCGCCCTCGATCAGGGCCAGCTCGTTCAAGCGCACCTCGGCCTGGACCAGTGCCTTGCGCGACCGGAAACCGACCTTCGGCAGACGACGCTGCAGCGGCATCTGACCGCCTTCGAAACCGACCTTGTGGAAACCGCCGGAACGCGACTTCTGACCCTTGTGGCCGCGGCCACAGGTCTTGCCGAGTCCGCTGCCGATCCCGCGACCGACGCGCTTGGCGGCCTTGCGGCTGCCCTCATCGGGCTTCAGCTCATTGAGTCGCATCTCAAGACTCCTCCACGACCTTAACCATGTAGGACACGGTGTTGACCATGCCGCGGGTGCAAGGGGTGTCCTCGACCTCGACGACCTGGTGCATGCGCCGCAGGCCGAGGCCGCGGACGCAGGCCTGGTGACGCTCGAGGCGTCCGTGGACGCTGCGCACCAGCTTGACCTTCATCATCTTCTTGTCAGCCATCGCTTACCCCAGAATCTCTTCGACGGTCTTGCCGCGCTTGGCAGCGACGAGCTCGGCGTCGTTCATCTTGCGCAGGCCTTCGATGGTCGCCTGGACGACGTTGATCGGGTTGTTGGTGCCGATGCACTTGGCCAGCACGTTCTGCACCCCGAGCACCTCGAAGACGGCACGCATCGCGCCGCCGGCGATGATACCGGTACCCTCGGAGGCCGGCTGCATGAACACGCGGGCCGCGCCGTGACGCCCCTGCAGCGGGTACTGCAGCGTGGTGCCATTGAGCTTGACGTCGATCATGTTCTTGCGGGCATTCTCCATCGCCTTCTGGATCGCCACCGGCACCTCACGTGCCTTGCCGCGACCGAAGCCGACCCGACCCTTGCCGTCGCCGACCACGGTCAGCGCCGCAAAGCCGAACTGACGTCCGCCCTTGACCACCTTGGCGACCCGATTGACGGTCACCAGCTTTTCCAGAAGCTCGTCGCCTTCTGTCTTTGGATTGAAGTTCGCCATGGTCGAGTCCTTAGAATTTCAGTCCGTGTTCACGGGCGGCATCGGCGAGCGCCTTGACACGGCCGTGATAGCGGAAGCCGGAACGATCGAAGGCGACCGATTCCACACCAGCGGAGCGCGCGCGCTCGGCGATCGCCTGGCCGATGACGGCCGCGGCTGCGACGTTGCCCTTGTGGCCCTCGAGCGCCTGACGCAGGTCCTTGTCGAGGGTCGAGGCGCTGGCCACGACCTTGTCGCCCTCGGGGGCGATGACCTGGGCGTAGATGTGCCGGGGCGTACGGTGCACGCACAGACGGAAGACACTGAGCTCCCGGATCTTGGCACGAGCCCGCGCCGCGCGGCGCAGACGAGCTTGTTTCTTATCCATTGCCTAGACCCCTTATTTCTTCTTGGCTTCCTTACGCAGGACGTTCTCGTCCGCGTAACGCACGCCCTTGCCCTTGTAGGGTTCCGGCGGACGGAACCCACGGATCTTCGCCGCGACCTGGCCGACCTGCTGCTTGTCGGCACCGCTGACGACGATCTCGGTCTGACTCGGGGTCTCGATGGTGATGCCCTCAGGCACCGGAAAATCGATCGGGTGCGAGAAGCCGAGATTGAGGTTGAGCACACTGCCCTTGGCCTGGGCGCGATAACCCACGCCGACCAGGGTCAGCTTGCGGCTGAAGCCGGTGCCACAACCCACAACCATGTTGTTGATCAGCGCCCGGGTGGTGCCGGCCATCGCCCAGTCCTTCTCATGCCCTTCGGCACGAGCGACCAGCAGCTGACCGTTTTCCTCACAGACGCGGACCGCCGGATGCACGGTCCACTCCATCGAACCCTTGGGACCGGAGACCTTGACGTCCTGGCCCTGGAGCTCGACTTTAACCCCATTGGGGATAGCGACCGGCGCTTTTGCAACGCGAGACATAGTTCCGACCTCCCTTAGGCGACGTAGGCGATGATCTCGCCGCCGTGACCCGACTTGCGGGCCTCGCGGTCGGTCATCAGACCCTTGGAGGTGGAGACGATCGCAACACCGAGACCGGCCCAGACCTGGGGCAGCTCGTCCTTGCTGCGATAGATGCGCAGACCGGGGCGCGAAACGCGCTTGAGGTACTCGATCACGGGCTTGCCGCGATAGTACTTGAGCCTGAGAACCAGCTGGGGCTTGCCCTCGTTCTCTTCGACCTGCGCGTCGGCGATGTAGCCCTCTTCCTTCAGCAGGTTCGCGATCGCGATCTTCTGCTTGGAGGACGGCATCATGATGGTGAACTTGCCGCGCTGCTGGCCGTTACGGATACGCGTCAGCATATCCGCAATCGGATCCGACATACTCATTGGCTTCTCCTCGGGTCAATCCATCGTTGCCGATGTGATACCCATTGGGGGGACTTGGTTTTCAGGATGCTCGGGCCGGAAGGCCCGAGGGGGGAATTCTACCAGCTTGCCTTGACGACGCCAGGGACATCGCCACGCATCACCGCCTCGCGCAGCTTGTTGCGCGAGAGACCGAACTTGCGATACACGGCATGCGGACGGCCACTGACGCGGCAGCGACGCTGCTGACGCGAGGGGCTGGCGTCGCGCGGGAGCTTCTGCAGCTTCAGCACGGCTTCGTCGATCTGCTCGGGAGTCGCGTTACGGTCGTTGATCACCGCCTTGAGCTCGGCGCGCTTGGCGCTGAACTGGGCTGCGACCTGGGCGCGCTTGCGATCACGCGCGATCATGCTCTTTTTCGCCATGGTCTCTACCTCAGGTACGGAAGGGGAAGTTGAACGCCTCGAGCAGAGCCCGTCCTTCTTCGTCCGTCCGAGCCGACGTGGTGATGGTGATGTCGAGCCCGCGCAGTGCATCGATCTTGTCGTAATCGATCTCGGGGAACATGATCTGCTCGCGCACGCCCATCGAGTAGTTGCCACGACCGTCGAACGCCTTCGGGCTGAGCCCACGGAAGTCGCGGATACGCGGGATGGAGACGCTGATCAGGCGATCGAGGAACTCGTACATGCGCTCGCGACGCAGGGTCACCTTGCAGCCGATCGGCCAGCCTTCGCGGATCTTGAAGCCTGCGACCGACTTGCGGGCGTAGGTGACGATCGGCTGCTGACCGGCGATGGCACGCATGTCGGCGACGGCGTTATCCATGACCTTCTTGTCGGCCACGGCCTCGCCAACGCCCATGTTCAGCGTGATCTTTTCGATGCGCGGCACCTGCATCACGCTCTTGAAGCCGAAACGCTCCTTGAGCTGACCGACGATGCGCTGTTCGTATTCTGTCTGTAGTCTGGTGGACATCTCGCTTCCTTCGGTCAGACGTCGACGACTTCGCCGTTCGACTTGAACACGCGAACCTTGCGACCGTCTTCCAGGATCTTGAAACCGACGCGGTCCGGCCCGCCCTTCTGCGGGTTGTAGAGCGCCACGTTCGAGACGTGCATCGGCATCGGCTTGTCGACGATACCACCAGGCTCGCCGGCCTGCGGGTTCGGCTTCTGGTGCTTGCGCGCGATGTTCACGTTCTCAACGATGACGTGCTCAGCGTCGACGACGCGCAGCACAGTACCACGTTTACCCTTGTCTTTGCCGGTAATGACGGTGACGTCATCACCCTTCTTGATCTTTTGCATGCCGTCGTCTCCTTACAGCACTTCGGGCGCCAGCGAGATGATCTTCATGAAGCGCTCGCCACGCAGTTCACGCGTGACAGGGCCGAAGATGCGGGTGCCGATGGGCTGGAGCTGGTTGTTCAGTAGCACGGCGGCATTGCCGTCGAAGCGGATCAGGGAGCCGTCGGGACGACGCACGCCCTTGCGGGTGCGAACGACAACGGCGTTGAACACGTCGCCCTTCTTGACCTTGCCGCGCGGGATTGCGTCCTTGACCGTGACCTTGATGACATCGCCGATGCCCGCGTAGCGCCGATGCGATCCGCCAAGCACTTTGATGCATTGCACGCTCCGGGCGCCGCTGTTGTCAGCGACGCTGAGATTGGTCTGCATCTGAATCATGTTGTTTACCTACGCCTATTGCTGATTCCGGGCTAAACCGGCTGCTGAGCGAATCGCGAGACGGACGAGCGACAAAACGAGCGAACGTCCGGGACATTGTCGAAGCGCGTCGCCTCAGCGCGCCTTTTCGATGACCTCGAGCAGACGCCACGTCTTGGTCTTGGAGAGCGGCCGGCACTGCTCGACACGGACGAGATCACCCTGGTTACAGATGTTCTCTTCATCGTGGGCATGAATCTTGGTCGAACGACGCATGAACTTGCCATAGAGCGGATGCTTGACGCGACGCTCGATGAGCACCGTCACGGTCTTGTCCATCGCGCTGCTGATGACGCGCCCTTCCTGGATGCGGTTGCTGTTGTTCTCGTCGCTCATGCTTGCTTGCCCGCCATTTCCGCCATCACCGTCTTGATCCGGGCGATATCCCGGCGCACGGCCTTCATCTGCGAGGGTTTGGACAGCTGACCGGTGCCCTGCTGCATGCGCAGGTTGAACTGCTCGCGCAACAGGTCCATCAACCGCGCCTGCAGCTCGTCGAGGCTGCTCTGTCGGAGTTCGTTAGCCTTCATCACAGGATCGTCCGCTTCTCAAAGGTGGTCTGCACGGGCAGCTTGGCAGCGGCGAGCTTGAAGGCCTCACGTGCCAGCTCTTCGCTGACGCCCTCGATTTCGTAGAGCACCCGGCCGGGCTGGATCGGCGCGACCCAGTACTCGACGTTACCCTTACCTTTACCCATTCGAACCTCGAGAGGCTTCTTGGAGATCGGCTTGTCAGGGAAGACGCGAATCCACAGCTTACCGCCACGCTTGACGCGACGGGTGATGGTACGACGGGCCGCCTCGATCTGACGCGCGGTCACCCGGCCACGACTCACGGCCTTGAGACCGAACTCGCCGAAGCTGACCTGGTTGCCGCTCTGAGCGAGACCACGGTTGCGGCCCTTGTGTTGCTTTCGGAACTTGGTGCGTTTCGGTTGCAGCATGACTTAACCCTTTCTTCCGGCGCTCTTGGATGCCGGCTCCTCAGGGACCTGGTCGCCGAACACCTCGCCCTTGAAGATCCACACCTTGACGCCGATGACGCCATAGGTGGTGCGCGCCTCGGCGAAGCCGTAATCGATGTCGGCACGCAGAGTGTGCAGCGGTACACGACCCTCACGGGCCCACTCGCTGCGGGCGATCTCGGCGCCGTTCAAACGGCCCGCGACGTTGACCTTGATGCCCTCGGCACCCAGACGCATGGTGTTCTGCAGCGCACGCTTCATCGCGCGACGGAACATGATGCGACGCTCGAGCTGCTGGGCAATACCCTCGGCAACGAGCTGGGCGTCGAGCTCAGGCTTGCGGATCTCCTCGATGCTGATGTGCACCGGGATCCCCATCATCTTCGAGACCTGCACGCGCAGCTTGTCGATGTCCTCACCCTTCTTACCGATCACCACGCCAGGACGCGCGGTGTGGATGGTGATGTGGGCGTTCTTCGCCGGACGATCGATCTGGATGCGGCTCACCGATGCCTTTGCAAGCTTCTTGCGCAGGAAATCGCGCACCTGCAGGTCGGTGTTGAGCAGGTCGGCATAGTCTTTCGAACTTGCATACCACTTGGAAGTCCAGTCCTTGACGATGCCAAGTCGGATGCCGTTCGGATTAACTTTCTGTCCCATACTGGTCCCCTGAAATTCCTTACGCTTCCGACACCGTCAAGCTGATATGGCTGGTACGCTTCATGATGCGGTTGGCGCGGCCCTTGGCACGCGCGCGAATCCGCTTCATGGTCGGACCCTCGTTGACCTGGATCGCAGCGACCTTCAGCTCGTCGATGTCAGCGCCTTCATTGTGTTCGGCGTTGGCGATCGCGGACTCCAGGACCTTCTTGATGATCTCGGCGCCCTTCTTGTTGCTGAAGGCCAGGGTGTTCAGGGCCTCCTCGACGCGCTGACCGCGGATCAGATCGGCGACCAGCCGGGCCTTCTGGGCAGAGACCCGTGCGTATTTCAATGTTGCTTCGGCTCGCATTGCGGGTCTCCGACTAGCGCTTCTTCGCCTTGCGATCGGCGGCGTGCCCACGGAAGGTGCGCGTCAGCGCAAACTCGCCGAGCTTGTGGCCGATCATGTTTTCATTGACGAGCACCGGCACGTGCTGACGCCCGTTATGGACTGCGATGGTCAGCCCAACCATTTCCGGCAACACCATGGAGCGACGCGACCAGGTCTTGATAGGCCGTTTACTGTTCTGGGCGACCGCTTCTTCCACCTTCTTGATCAGGTGGTGGTCCACAAAGGGTCCTTTTCGAATCGAACGTGGCACTTGCTCAACCTCGCCTTATTTACTTGCGGCCGCGACGACGCACAATCATGCCATCGGTCCGCTTATTCTTGCGCGTTTTATGGCCCTTAGTCGGCACACCCCAGGGGGTGACCGGGTGACGACCACCGGAAGTCCGGCCTTCACCACCGCCGTGCGGGTGGTCGACCGGGTTCATGACGACACCACGCACCGTGGGACGCACGCCACGCCAGCGGGTCGCGCCGGCCTTGCCGAGCTTCCGCAGGCTGTTCTCGGAGTTGCCGACCTCACCGATCACCGCGCGGCAATCAGCATGCACCTTGCGCATCTCACCGGAGCGCAGACGCACGGTGGCCATCGCGCCTTCACGCGCGACGAGTTGGGCCGATGCACCGGCCGAACGGGCGATCTGGGCGCCCTTGCCCGGACGCATCTCGATGCAGTGCACCAAGGTACCGACCGGGATATTGCGCAGCGGCATGCAGTTGCCGACGCTGATCGGAGCGGCCTCACCGGCCTGCACACGATCGCCTGCGCTCAGCCCCTTCGGGGCGATGATGTAGGCACGCTCACCATCGGCGTACTTCAGCAGCGCCAGGTGAGCCGTGCGGTTCGGGTCGTACTCGAGCCGCTCGACCACGGCCGGTACGCCTTCCTTGTTACGCTTGAAATCAACAACACGGTAACGCTGCTTGTGACCACCACCCTGGTGGCGCACGGTGATGCGTCCGAAGTTGTTGCGTCCGCCGTTCTTCGTCTTTTTCTCGATCAGAGGCGCGTAGGGGGCGCCCTTGTGCAGTTCGGGGGACTGCACCTTCACGACAAAGCGGCGCCCGGCGGACGTCGGTTTGGTCTTTACGATTGCCATCTTGGTCTATCCGTTGCTGTCCGCCGCTGCGCTCACGCGCCGCCGCCGAAATCGATATCCTGACCAGCTTCCAGGCGCACATAGGCCTTGCGCCAGTCCTGACGCTTGCCCAGGCGCTGACCGAAACGCTTGGTCTTACCCTTGACGTTGAGGATCTGCACGCTGTCGACCTTGACCTCGAACAGCAGCTCGACGGCCTGGCTCACCTCACGCTTGGTCGCGTCGGTCGCGACCCGGAACACGACCTGGCCGGACTCGGCGGCACGGGTCGACTTCTCGGAGACGATCGGCGCGAGCAGCACCTTCATCAGACGCTCTTTGTTCATGCCAGGCGCTCCTCGAGTTTCTTGATTGCCGCTTCGGTCGCGAGCACGTTCTCGAAGGCGATCATGCTCACCGGATCGACCTCCTGAGCCGCCATCACGTCAACACCGTTGAGGTTGCGCGCGGCCAGGAACAGGTTCGGGTCGAGACCGTCGGTGAGGATCAGCACGTCCTTCAGGCCCTGGCCCTCGAGCAGTGCGATCAGCTCCTTGGTCTTGGGCGCCTCGAGCGCGAGCTCGGAGACCACCACCAGACGCTCGGTGCGCACCAGCTCGGAGAGGATCGAGCGCACGGCACCGCGATACATCTTGCGGTTGACCTTCTGGCTGTAGTCGCGCGGCTGCGCGGCGAAGGTCACGCCACCGGAGCGCCACAGCGGGCTGCGGCTGGTACCGGCACGGGCACGCCCGGTGCCCTTCTGACGCCAGGGCTTGGCCCCGCCGCCGGAGACGGCAGAACGGTTCTTCTGGGCCTTGGTGCCGGCGCGCGCGCCGGCCAGGTAGGCGGTGACCACCTGGTGAATCAGACCGGGCTTGAAGTCGGCCCCGAAAACGGTGTCCGAGACCTGCACGCTGGCACCGCCGTTGTCATTTCGAATGGCGAGTTCCATGGACTTAACCCTTGTTCTTCTGCTTCACGGACGGCAGCACGACCACGCGACCACCAGCCGGACCGGGCACGCCGCCACGGACCAACAGCAGGTTGCGCTCGGCATCGACACGCACCACCTCGAGACCCTGCTGGCAACGGTTGGCGGCACCGAGGTGACCGGCCATCTTCTTGCCCTTGAACACACGGCCCGGGGTCTGGTTCTGACCGATGGAACCCGGCGCGCGGTGCGACAGCGAGTTGCCGTGGGTCGCATCCTGACCACGGAAGTGGTGGCGGCGGATGGTGCCGGCGAAGCCGCGACCCTTGGTCACGCCACGCACGTCGACCTTCTGGCCGGCCTCGAACATGGAGACCGAGATCTCCTGACCGACTTCGATGTCGGCACCTTCTTCGCCCTCGAGACGGAACTCGCGCAGCACCTCACCGGCCTCGATACCGGCCTTGGCGAAGTGCCCAGCCATCGGCTTGGTCACGCGCGAGGCGCGACGCGATCCGAAGGCAACCTGGATGGCGCGGTAGCCATCGGTCTCGGCGGACTTGACTTGGCTCACACGGTTGGGCTGGACCTCGATCACGGTGACCGGGATGCTCTCCCCGTCCTCGTTGAACAGCCGGGTCATGCCAGCCTTACGCCCGATAACTCCGATCGTCATCGTTTCGTCCTCAGCTCAGCTTGATCTGGACGTCGACGCCCGCGGCCAGATCCAATTTCATCAGCGCATCGACCGTCTTGTCGGTCGGATCGACGATGTCCATCAGGCGCTTGTGGGTGCGCAGCTCGTACTGGTCACGCGCGTCCTTGTTGACGTGCGGGGAGACCAGGACCGTGAAGCGCTCCTTCTTGGAAGGCAGCGGAACCGGACCACGAACCTGAGCGCCGGTACGCTTGGCGGTATCGACGATCTCGCGTGCGGACTGATCGATCAGACGATGATCGAACGCCTTCAGTCGAATACGAATTCTTTGGCTGCTCATATCCTTACTCGATGATCTTGGAGACCACGCCGGCGCCGACGGTACGACCACCCTCGCGAACAGCGAAGCGCAGGCCCTCTTCCATCGCGATCGGCGCGATCAGCTGGACGGTCATCTTGACGTTGTCGCCA
>NZ_RHFJ01000118.1:0-2097 GCF_003718675.1 Marichromatium sp. AB32 | reverse complement strand
TCGACTGCTTCCCGCACAACTCGGGGACGACGCTGCTCGAATCGCTCTACATG
This sequence comes from Marichromatium sp. AB32, assembly GCF_003718675.1. Taxonomy (NCBI): domain Bacteria; kingdom Pseudomonadati; phylum Pseudomonadota; class Gammaproteobacteria; order Chromatiales; family Chromatiaceae; genus Marichromatium; species Marichromatium sp. AB32. The sequence continues at coordinate 2,044 of NZ_RHFJ01000118.1, read as the reverse complement.
GGGGTGCCCTTCGTGACCCTGGCCGACCGGCCGAGTGTGGGCCGGATCGGGGCGATGATCCTCTCGGGGCTGGGGCGGGAGGAATGGATCGCCACGGACGAGGCCGACTACGTCGAGCGCGTGGTCGCGCTGGCTGCGGATCGCGAGGCGCTGGCGACGACCCGCGCCGGGTTGCGCGCGCAGATGGAGGCCAGCCCCTGGCGTGACGAGCAGGGGCAGGTGGCGCGGATCGAGGCCGCCTACCGGGCGATGTGGCGACGGTGGTGCGTCTCGGGCACATCGGAAGAGGTGCTTGCAGCCCTTTAGTGCGATAGTTGTTCAGCATTGAGCTGTGATTCCAGCTCGGAACAGAATCCAGAGAGATGCCGTTGAGCATCAGGCTGTCGTCCCGGCGCTGGCGCCCAGCAGCGGCTCCACTACTAAAAAGGTGCGGTTTTGAATGGTGATGACAATCTTTACGAGATAGCCCTGGGTCATTATCGTGACGGGCGTATTGAGGTGGCTGAGCCGATTTATCGTGCCGTGCTTGAGGTCGATCCTGACCACTTCTCTGCGCTTTTTGATCTGGCCTCGATTGCGAAGCTCAAAGGGAATCTCGATGCCAGTGCCGAGCTGATCAGGAAAGCCCTGAGGCTCAAGCCACTGGATCTAAACGCGTTGGCTTTGCTGATCGACGTGCGACTGTGCCAAGGCCACCACAAGGATGCTGGTCTCGTGTTGAGCGAAGTGCGCGCCATGGAGGATGGTGCGGGCGTTTTTGCCCAGCTCTGCAAGCGCTTGGGGATTGATCAAGAAAGCTTTTCTGATGTCAATCGTGGCGTGGAGGTGAAGGAGGCGTTGGCGACAACTGAAACGCCTCGGATTTCGACTGCGGATGCCTCTGAGATCAAAGGTTTGATAGAGGTAAAACGCTTTGATGAAGCCTTGGCAAAGGCGCGTGATCTATGTGATAGATTTCCTCGAGATCCCTTTTTGTGGAAGGCCATGGGCACCGCCCTTTTCCATTCTGGAAAATATCAAGCCGCACTGACAGTCATGCAGCAAGCTCTGGCAATAGATTCTGTAGATTCAGAGCTGCTAAACACCTTGGGCAACATCCTTGTTGAGCTAGGAAGATACTCGCAGGCTGAACGTTGTTTTCGTCGCGCCATAGAGATTTCGCCATATTATGCCGAGGCATACAACAGCCTTGGGGTTGTTTTGAAATCGCTTGGGAAGCTTGATGAGTCGATTGTCTGTTGTAAGCAGGCGCTTTCGCTGAAGCCAGGTCTTTCCGAGGCTTACTCGAATATCGGGGTTGTCTGCAAGGAGCGCGGACACCTCCATCAAGCCTTGGCTTACTATCAGAATGCCTTGGCCAAAGATCCCGGTAACTGCAATGCCAAAAACAATATTGCCGGTATCTTTCAGGATCTTGGTCGCCACGATGAAGCGCTTCGTTACTACTCGCTGGCGCTAAAAGATAAGCCTCAATTTGCTGTCGCTGAATCCAATCAGCTGTTTACGATCAACTACCATCCTGACTGGTCCGGTCAGGACATTTTTGCCGCCTACCTGGATTACGATATCCGCTATTGGCAATCGCTCAGGGTGAATTGGCGATCGCACAGTAACGGGCGTGAGCCAGAGCGACGCTTGCGCCTGGGCTATGTCTCTCCGGACTTTTTCTCCCACGCAATTCGCTACATGCTCGAACCATTGCTCGAATGCCATGATCATGAGCGGTTTGAGGTTTTTGCCTATGCTCAGTTGGTGCGCGAGGATGCCCAGACCGCACGTTATCGCTCACTGGTCGATCACTGGGTGCCGACCCGAGGGCTGAGCGACGTCCAGCTCGCTGAACGTATCCGTGCCGACGGCATCGACATCCTGGTCGACCTGGCCGGTCATACGGCAAATAACCGGCTGGGGGCGTTCGCGCGCAAGCCGGCGCCGGTGTCGGTGAGTCTCTGGGTCGGTTATGGCTACACCTCGGGGTTGAGCGCGATCGACTACTTCCTGTGTGACGAGGTCCTGGTGCCGGAGGGTGCGGAGGAGTTGTTCA